>NZ_CP020104.1:3755000-4055000 GCF_002056795.1 Spirosoma aerolatum
CTATACTTGAGTATAGTACTTACAAAACATCTTTTTTCCATCGAGATTATATAATGGAAACTACAGCGCTAAAACACGAGGAATGTGTCAGCCTTTTGCGCCCGATACGGGATGCCTTGGATGTATTGAATGGTAAATGGAAATTGCCGATCATCGTGGCCCTTACATTCGGAGAGAAGCGATTTGGCGAAATTGCCAAAGAAGTTCACGGAATCACCGATCGGATGCTCTCCAAAGAATTGCGGGATATGGAGATCAATGGATTAGTGAAGCGAACCGTGTATGATACCTACCCGGTCAAAGTGACGTATACGTTAACTCCGCATAGTCAGACATTGGGAGGGGTTATTGAGTCCCTGCGTAACTGGGGGGAACTGCACCGGAAAAAAATTCTCTCAGATGATGTTTAGGTGAAGTGCTATACAGGATTCTATTGAACATCGACTTCCATTTCCAGCAGCGCATAGCTAAGGCTTTTGCCATGCGTATCCATGGTGAGTGAGGTAGTAACCCCACCCGTCAGGGCTTGCTGACATACAAATTGTAAAGCGGGCAGATTGGGTAGCTCGTAGCGGATAACGTCACCGGCTACAATTTGCTTCAGATGTTCTTTAACTGCATTGGCAGTGACCTGATTACGGAGAAGCTCAAAATGTTCTGGCTTGTACGGAATAAGCGAAAGGGTAAGGGTGTTGCCTTTATCCCCCGCGCGACTGTGGGCGATGTCGTATAGTTTAGTTTTCATGCGCTTAGACGGGTGACATTAGGAACTACCTGATTGCGGTCGATCAGTGTGGAAACAATACCGACCACCTCATGGGTGTACTTACGGGCTCCGCCACCACCAGCCGGGCCATTGGTATACAACGCTTCAACCTCTTCGCCAACCAGTGCGGCCTGTTGCGCCGTCGAAGCCCGACCCGCTACCCGTAATCGGATTTCATAGGGGGCAGGATAATGACCAAACGAGGTTCGGTGAACGGATGTGCTGCCAATGTAATCGATACGCAGATCAGCGAACCGATCCTGAAGCCGTTCCTGTATGATGGCTCCGGCCAGTTTCGCGCGACCCAGCGCGTTGGCCCCTGCGTAGGAAATTTCACCTTCGCCAATAAAACCGGCTTCGTACCCAACACTGACTTTTAAGGTGTCCGGTCGGGCTTGTCCTCGTCCTCCAGTTGCGTGTACCTGGTTGGGAGCTGCTTGCAGGAGACGTACCTGTGTGAAATCAGCAATCACATCAGGGGTGAAATAGCGGCTGGGGTCCATGACCTCGTAAAGTAATTGTTCTTTCGCCGTGGCTACGCTTAGCATACCTCCTGTCCCCTCCACTTTGCCAAATACTGCCGTTCCATTGGCCAGTACATCAACAAACGGATGGCCCAAATGCGCCATGTCTGCAACTTCTTTTCGACCCGGATCGGCGAAATAGCCACCCGTCAGTTGGCCCGCGCATTCCATTAGGTGCCCAATAACCGTACCCTGTCCAAGTTGCTCCCAATTGTCCAGCGACCAGCCTAATTCATATACCAGCGGTGCGACAAACAGCGAGGGGTCGGCTACGCGTCCGGTAATGATGACCTGTGCATCCGTTGCCAGTGCAGGTAGTATGGCGTCGGCTCCCAGATAAGCATTAGCTGATAGAATTGGCCCCGATTCATGTAGAGGTTTACCGGTTTCCAGCGCAATTTCGTCACCTGTTAATTGATGAAAAACATCGTCTCCCGTAATGGCCGCTACGGTCAACGACAGATTGAGTCGTTGGGCAATTTCGATAACTTTTTGGGCAGCCGCCAGCGGGTTGGCTGCGCCCATATTGGTAATGAGCCGAACATGGTTGGTGAGCAGTACCGGCAGTATCATCTCGATCCGGCGTTCCAGGAGTGGATCGTAACCCGTGTCGGGGTTTTGCCGTTTCCGTTTCTGTGCCAACGCAATGGTCCGTTCGGCCAGACATTCCAGCACCAGATAATCCAGCTTACCTTGCTGAGCGAGTATAAGCCCCGGTTCGAGCCGATCACCCGAAAAACCGGCCCCACAGCCAATTCGTATTCGTTCTTTCATAATGAATTTGTAGGTGTCAGTTTCTATCCTATTAGAATACAGATTTTTATGACGAGTATGATGTAACAGGATCAGCGAAAATCCTAATCATCATAAAAATCTGTGTTCTATGACAACTAAACGTGTATTGAACCCGTCAGCAAAGCCACGAGGGTCATGACCAGTGTAGTACCCAGCGCCCATTTGATCGTAAATTTCTGATGTTCACCCAAATCGACTTCGGCAAGGCCCACCAGCAAAAATGTAGACGCGGTAAGTGGGCTAACCGGAAATCCTACCGTCATCTGACCCAGTAAAGCCGCCCGCCCAATCTCTAGCGGATCAATGCCAAATTGCGTGGCTGACTGGCTCAGAATAGGCACAACACCAAAATAGTAGGCATCGGGTGTAAAGAGCAGGCTGGCGGGCATACTCGTGACAGCGGTTAGCGTGGGTAGCCAGGCGGCATGTTGCTGAGGAATGAGTGACACCAGCGAAGTAGCCATTGCGTCGATCATCTTGGAGCCCGTCAGAATACCGGAAAAAACACCAGCCGCAAAAATCATACTCGACACCATGAAAATGTTGTTCCCGTGACTGCGCAGTACTTTTTGCTGATCGGGGAGATGTGGGTAATTAATCAATAAGGCTAGTGCGGCTGCTACTACAAACAGGGCGGGGGTAGGTACCCAGCCTTTTACGAGCGTTGTAATGAGTGCTAGGGTCAGAAACGCATTGAGCCAGAATAACTTTGGTCGGCGAAGTGCCTGTTGTTCGTTCGTCAGATTTTCATGATGTACATAATCAAGCTGGTTAATACCCAGTCGCTTACGTTCCTGAAGACCAAGCCAGTACGCTACGGCCAGCACCCAGGCGATTCCCGCCAGTATAGCCGGAATGTTGGGATTGAAAAGCTGGGTGGCATCTGTTTTGAGGGTAGAAATAGCCCTTGCCGATGTACCCGACCAGGGTACCAGATGCAAGGGGCCGACGCTGAGTGCTACAATACCCGGCAATATGCGTTTGTTGATCTTCAGTTGGCGGTAGATCGGTAAAAACGCTGACATCACGATCATAAATGTAGCCGTTCCATCGCCATCCAGGTGGACAATCATCGTCAGAATGGCTGTGCCGATAATCACTTTTAATGGGTCACCCTGAACGTATCGGATAATACCCGCAATGATGGGGTCGAACAGGCCCACATCGAGCATGGTGGCAAAATAAAGCACGGCAAACATGAGCAGAATGCCCGTTGGCGCTACCTGCTTAATACCTGCCAGAATCATCTCGCCCAGTTCTTTAGGGGAAAAACCGGCCATAAAACCGATCGCTACTGGCACTAAGACAAGGGCGGTAATAACGGATAGACGTTTAGTGATAATCAGCGCGAGAAAAATGCCGATGGTGGCAAAACCGAAGAACGAAAGCATACAAGTAGGTAGGATTTAATCCAAAAGCCGGAAAGTGGACAAATCAAAAGTAAAAGTTCGACCTTTGTTGTCTTTACTGATACGTCGCTTTAGGTTTATGTACTCCGTAAACCTACACCTAACTGATTTACTGAAAAATGCCTTTACGCTCGCAAGATTGGTTTGGCCGCACCGGCAAAGACGGCTTTATTTATCGCGCCTGGATGAAAAACCAGGGATTCCCCCATCATGAATTTGAAGGAAAGCCCGTAATCGGCATCTGTAATACCTGGTCGGAACTTACCCCTTGCAACGCTCATTTTCGTGAACTGGCCGAAGCCATCAAACGGGGAGTTTGGGAAGCGGGTGGATTTCCGCTGGAGTTTCCGGTGATGTCGCTGGGCGAATGCCAGATCAAACCAACGGCCATGCTGTTTCGTAACCTGGCCAGCATGGATGTGGAAGAAAGCATTCGGGGCAATTCGCTGGATGCCGTAATCCTGATGTGTGGGTGTGATAAAACGACACCTTCGCTGGTCATGGGTGCCTGTAGTGTCGATATTCCTACCCTGGTTGTATCGGGCGGCCCTATGCTGGCCGGGCGTTTCCGGGGTAAAAAAATCGGAACCAGTGATGTCTGGCGGTTTGCCGAAGCCTATAAAATGGGAGAGATGAGTCAGGCCGATTTCATAGCTTCAGAAGCCAGTATGGCCCGTTCGCCCGGACACTGTGCCGTAATGGGAACCGCCAGCACGATGGCTGCCATGGTCGAATCGCTGGGTCTGGCCCTGCCCGACAATGCCACCATTCCGGCTGCCGACTCGCGTCGGAAAGTGCTGGCGCACATGACGGGCGTTCGGGCAGTAGAGCTGGCTCGTCAGAATATCACCCCATCGCAGATTCTGACCCGTCAGGCGTTTGAAAATGCCATTATGGTGAATGCGGCTCTTGGTGGTTCAACCAATTTTATTCTGCACCTGACGGCCATTGCGGGTCGGGTTGGGGTGGACCTGTCGCTGGATGATTTCGATACATTGTCCGCCAAAATTCCATTGCTGACCAATCTACAGCCTTCGGGTGAGCATTTCGTTGAAGATTTGTTCTATGCGGGTGGCCTTCCGGCCGTGATTCGGGAGTTACGAAGCTACCTGAATAACGACGCTATGACGGTTAATGGACGAACGATTGGCGAAAACTGCGCCGAAGCTCAGTGCTACGACCCGGCGGTTATTGCGTCAATTGATCAGCCGTTTAAGCCGGAGTCGGGGATTGCCGTATTGCGCGGAAATCTATGTCCGAACGGGGCTGTGCTGAAGCCATCGGCCGCGTCGCCCGAACTCATGCAACATACAGGACGGGCGGTTGTTTTCGAGGACATCGACGACTACAAAGCCCGTATTGATGATCCTGATCTGGATGTAGACCCGTCGTGTGTGCTGGTGCTGAAGAATGTTGGCCCTAAAGGGTATCCGGGTATGCCTGAGGTAGGTAATATGCAGCTTCCGGCTAAAGTGCTGGCCCAGGGTGTACACGATATGGTGCGAATTTCGGATGGGCGTATGAGCGGAACGGGCTTTGGTACGGTGGTGCTGCACGTTTCGCCCGAATCGGCGGTTGGTGGAAACCTGGCCCTGGTGCAAAACGGCGATCTGATCACGCTCGATGTGCACAACCGCAGTTTGCATTTACATGTATCCGACGAAGAACTTGCTGCCCGAATGGTCCATTTCAAACCACTTAATCTAGGTTATGACCGGGGGTATGTGAACCTATACATTCGCCACGTAACGCAGGCACACGAAGGAGCCGATTTTGACTTTTTACGAGGAGGTTCCGGTAGTGTAGTCAAGCGGGATTCGCATTAATAATATCCGATTTACGGACTAAACAATACGGTGGGCTGGCGCAAAAAATGGTGCGACGGCCCACCGTATTTTATGAGCTTGTTTAAACTTTACAAAATTGCTTCTCGATAGGTGTGTTTTTGTCATCCCAAGGAACGAGGGGTCTTCGGTGACTGGTTATTCAACGGGCTTGCCCGAAGATCCCTCGTTCCTTGGGATGACAAAACGTTATTGCGGCATAAGTTTAAACAGGTTCGGTTCTATAATGAACTTTCCCACAAATTCTACGCCGAGTTAATAAATAAAAATAGCAGTATTCGTTCCATTGATTCCCAAACTGTCACCGCAATAGGTTGATTTCAGTGGTTTAGGCCGAAAAATCAATAAAAAAGGGACTGAATAGTAAACAAAAAAATGATGGTAGCGTAAGACTGTGTCGACGGTATAGTAATTGTTACTTTTTGGTAAACATTGCTGTATCTGCATGCTTTTCCGTTACTTGCTTTTGTTAGCTGTCCTTAGCTCTACCCAATTACTTGCACAAGCCCCCCGAATTCGGTTGACCGAATTGGCAACAGGGTTGAATCGGCCAACGGATATGGTTGCCATTAGTTCTAGCGAATTTCTGATCTCACAAACTGATGGACAGATTCGTATCGTTCGAAATGGGGTTAAGCTTGTAACACCTTATCTGGATCTTGGGGCAAAAATTCATGATGCTACCTGGGAGGGGATTTTCGGGATTACGCTCCACCCAAATTACGCCAGTAATGGATACATATATGTTAACTATTGTCGGAAGGGTGATCGGTCGGCTGTGTATGCCCGCTTTACCCGTAGTGCAACCAATCCCGACCAGGCTGATAGTTCAACAGAATTTACGTTGCTGGTCGTGCCTTATCCGAATCCGCAGGGGGCGCACCGGTCGGGTTGCCTGGGTTTTGGCCCTGATGGGTATCTATATATTACGACAGGCGATTCGTGGCCGGGACTTCGTGGCTCTGTTGGCGACCCCGATCGGTTTGCACAGAGCCTGCAAACGCCTTACGGGAAGATCTTTCGGATTGATGTCGATCATGGTACACCTTACGCTATTCCTGCCACAAATCCATACAGTAGCCCCAGCGATGGCGTAGCAGATGAAATTTATGCCCTGGGTTTACGGAATCCGTGGCGCTGGAGCTTTGATCGACTGACGGGCGATATGTGGATCGGGGATGTGGGACAGGATGGTTGGGAAGAACTGAATTTTACCCCTTCGAATGCGACAGCACCACAGAACTACGGATGGCCCTGTTACGAAGGGACGCATGCCTATAATTCAAATTGCTCCGGGTCTGATACGTACCATATGCCTCTGCTCGACTATTCTGGCTACAATTATGGCAGTGGTGCATCCATCACCGGTGGTTATGTATACCGTGGCACAGTTTACCCCAAGTTATATGGGTGGTACGTGTTTGGCGACTACCAACGCGGAACGTACTGGTCACTGAAACGAGCGGATGATGGGACTTTTCAGCAAATTACACAACTCAGCCTGCCCACCGTATTGCCTGTATCATTCGGGCAGGACCCAAACGGTGAATTGTATGTGCTTTCCTTTGCAGAGGGAAAATTGTATCGTATCATCGAACGGACAATCGCTAGTGTTAAAACAGGAAACTGGGCCAGTCCGGACACCTGGAACTGCAATTGTCTGCCCATTGCCGGTGACGATGTGGTTATTTCTGCCGACCATTCGGTAGACCTGAATCAACTGGTACAGGTTCGATCGCTTGATTTGAAGGGGAAACTGGCCTATTCGCCTTCAGGCAAGGTCAAGTTTGATCCCTAAAGGTGCCTATGCGCTTGCGAGGAAAATTTGTCCTATTTTCGCCACGAAATTATCCTTTACCCTACTTATCGATTGCATGACAAATTTTGCCCGACAGACTGTACTCATTACGGGGGCTGGCACTGGAATTGGTTTTGCCATTGCGAAAGCACTAGTTCAGCAGGGAGCCAACGTCGTACTCAACGATTATGACCATGATTTAGCCCGAAACGCAGCCCATCGTATTCAGGATGAATGCCAAACTCCCGATGCCGGGACTTGTGAGGCCTGCCCAGGCGATGCATCAGATGTATCGTTTATTCGCCATATGGTAGATACTGCTGTTGCTCGGTTTGGATCGCTGGATATTGCCATTGCCAACGCGGGAATCACCATTTTCGGCGACATCTTCACGACCACGGCAGAGGCATTTCAGAAAATTGTAGACGTAAACTTACGAGGTAGCTTTTTTCTCGCACAAATGGCCGCTCAGCAAATGCGGTTGCAGGGGAAAGGGGGGAGTATCCTGTTTATGTCGTCAGTAGTAGGACATCTGGCCCATCCGGGATTGCCTGTTTACAGTATGACCAAGGCAGGGCTGGAAATGCTGGCCCGTCAATTAGTCATCGACTTTTCGCCACTTGGCATTACCATCAATACGATTGCCCCAGGGGCCACACTTACTGAACGAACCTTAGACGACCCTACCTACATTCCAATCTGGTCGCGGATCACGCCAATGGGGCGCCCTGCTACGGTCGATGATATAACCAATGCGGCTCTATTTCTGGTGGCGCCCGCATCCCGCCATATTACCGGCCAAAGCCTGGTCGTAGATGGTGGCTGGACAAGCGTGGGTGTGCCGCCGATTTGATACTGAATGATTGAGTGATTGAATGATTGAATTTAGATTGCGCTAGCTAATTCAATCATTCAATCACTCAATCATTCAAAATTATTTCCTCCCCAGCGTGATCAATACTACGCCAACGATGGCTACCAGGGCACCAATCAGGGATTGGCTGGAGAATATTTCGCCAGCGAACAAGGTACCTAAGAACATCGCGACAACTGGATTAACGAAGGCATAGGTGGCCAGAAGCTGCGGAGGGGCGTTCCGGGCCAGCCAAGAATAGGATGAAAAACCGATGATACTGCCAAAAATGATCAGGTAAATCATTGATCCGATGGCTTTGGTAGGAGCGTCCAGAATGCTTAATGGTGTAACCGGTTCGAGCACCAGACTTACGAGTAGGCTGGCAAATCCCCCCACAATCATTTGAATACCACTGGATAGGGTGCCAGTTGGCAATGACAGACGCGGTGTTAGCAGCGTGCCAATAGCCCAGATCAGATTACCGAAGGCAACAAAACCCGTACCGATCAATTTGGCATCGAGGCCAGCTGTGCTTTGCAGTTTATCCGGTTTCACCAGTAGGAAAATACCAATAAGGCCGACAACCAGGCCCGCAAGTGCCAGATTACTCGGCCGTTTTTTGCCAAACGAAACCCAGTTGAGCGTCAGGAGATAAACGGGCAACAGACCTCCTAGCAAAGCCGCCATACCGCTCGGAATGTACTGCAAGCCAATGGCCAGGCAGCCATTCGAAACGGTAAGCAGCAAAATGCCGATCAGCCCGGCTGACTGCCATTCTTTTCGGGTTGGGCGGGGTGTTCCCGTCAGCCGTGCATAGCCATAGAGTATCCCTCCTGCAATCAGATACCGGACTGCCACCATGTAAAGGGGGGGCATCCGTTCGGTCATAAAATGAATGAACAGATAGGTAGAACCCCACAATATATAAACGGAGATCAGGTTAGCCCAGAGCGTAAAACGGTCTGACGAATTTGAAAGAGGGGATGTAACGGCTTGCATACAATTGCTTACTAGTAAGCTTGTAACAAGCGGAAGGGTAAATTTTCTCCGTCAAATCGGTCTATTTTCAGCATTTCTGAGATACATTATGAAAATTCTAAGCAGAATATTATTTGGCGGATTTTGTCTGGTTTCTGTAAAAGGCGAGGTCCGTTTATTGGTATACGGATAAAGCTCTCGTCAACTAATCAGTACGACACATCGGTATTGTTGGCTTCTAGCTGTTTGATCTGAGGAGCATAGGGACTTTTCATCGCTTCCTGCCCGAAAAGTGGATTACTTCCCAAAAAAACTTTTTTTAACCCTTTAAGGGAGAGAAGCATGCTGGGGAATTCGTGCAGGTTATTGTTGTTGAACGATAACTCCTGCAACGACGACAACGTGCCTATAACGGCTGGTACCGATACATACCAGTTATAGCTCAAGTCCAGAATGCGCAACGAGTGAAGGCGGCTGAATTCGTCGGGCAGTTGACTCAGGTGGTTATGATGGGCGTATAATACCTGCAAATGGCGTAGTTTGGTGAGCGTAACCGGCAGGTTTCGTAGTTCGTTATGCGCTACAGCCAACTGCTCCAACCGCTTCATTTTGCCAATCTGCGGAGGTAATTCAATGAATTTGTTGTAGTACAAATCCAGCACTTTTACACGCTTGAGTCGTCCGATGGAAGTAGGTAGTTGTGACAGACCAACACTATAGAGATTAAGGTCCGACAGTTTGCGCATGCGCCGTAGGGTTTTGACATCAGCATCGGTTATGGTAGTCAATTTGTTGTAACCCAGCCATAAACTTTCAAGTCGTCGGTTCTGTCGGATGGATTCCGGGATTTTGGTGAGCTTATTACCCTGAATATTCAGCGACCGTATGTGTTTGTTACGGGTAATGAATACGCTATCGTTGGGAATAACGTTGAATAGCACACTTAATCGTTTGAGCGTTGGAATATCGGCTGTTAGTCGGGCTGGGAGTTCGTGGAGGTTGTTACGGGACAAATCCAGCTCTTCCAGTTTAGGAAAACGATACACCACTTCGGGAACGGAACTTAGTTCCAGGTGATTAAATGCCAACATGGTTACCGTATCCGGGCGCAGGGTCTTTTCGGCCGCTTCGACCGTACTAATGATTCCAGGACCGCGCCGAACCGTGCGTTTCTGAGGGGGTTGACCGAGCGTAGTCATCGTAGATCGGCGAAACCCGTTTTCAGTCTTTATGGGAAATGGATGCTGCGTGTACCATTCCGTCAATAGTGCCAGTAGTTTGGATTCCTGCTCACTCGTCAATGACTGTCCATCAACCTGGCAAAATACCCACTCATATGAACCATCAGCGCGAATAAACTCCTGGGTCTGGAATAGAAGCCCAAGAGCGGGGAGCCGCTTTTTATTACGCTCAATAAACGTAAAAAACTGTTGATGCTGAGCATTTAAACTGTCGAAGTAGAGTTTCGTTCGTCCTGAAAAGGCCCCTTTCAGCTGGCTCGATTTGCCTGCCTGAACAATAAGCTTATCGTAAGGTGGTGGGAAAGAACGCTCTAAACTCGCCAAAGAAACGCCTAGCCGGGTGGTATCCCGTAAAAAAACAACCGGCGACTGGGCATAACCAACCAGTCCGGTCAGCATCAGATAGACAAATAGAAGGCCTTTTAGCATGTTGTAACGGAATTTTTAGGTAAATAACGAAAATTATAGTTATAAAAACCAAAAAAAACCGGTATTTAACGGATTTGGGGATTAAACAGATTTTGTTGCGCTTTCATAAAGCCTGTTACAAAATCTGTTTAATCCCCAAATCCGTTAAATACCGGTCTAGTTTTTACCGCCACTTACCGACGAAGCGGGTTGCTTTTCGGCTGCTTTCTTGGCGGCTTTTGCGAAGTCACCGGCCTTGATGATTGAGATTTTTGACGGGTCGATGTGCTTTTTCATGGCTGCATTGACCTGTTCAGGAGTCAGTGATTCCAATTTCTTCTCAAAATCAGCATCCCAGCCCATCGTCCGGTTGAGGTAGAGGTAATTGTTGAGCGTAGCCGACAGACTGGGGTCCTGTGCCCGACCTACCATCCGCGATTGCAACAGACCCGACCGGGCAGCTTTAATCTCGTCGGCTGTAAAGCCCTCTTTCACTACCTTGTCCATTTCCTCCCGGAAGGCTTTTTCCAGTCGTTCTGCATTTTCGGGGTTATAGATGGCGTAGGTCATGAACATACCCGTTTTGTCGAACGGATTGGCCTGAAGCTGTGAGCCAACACCATAGCTAATACCCTCTTTCTGGCGAATGCGTACGGCTAATCGTGAGTTCAGGAAGCCACCACCCAGCATGTAGTTGCCTAAGACCAGCGCGGGATAATCAGGATCATCGTCGCGCAGGGGCAAGTTGACACCGGCTACCATAAAGGCATTCGCTTTGTCGGGGGCTTCGATGCTTTGTGGCGTAGGCTTGATGTCGTTGTAGGGGCTTACCAGTCGGCTGAATGGCTTTTTCGCCTTCCAGGTGCCCAGTTCATCCATAACGGCTTTCCGGACGTTTGCCTCATCAAAATCGCCCACTACAGCTAAGGTCGCATTCTGAGCGCCGTAGAAATCCTTATGAAACTGCTTCAGTTCGTCCAGTTTCAGCGCTTTTACATCGGCCACATCTTCATCAGGGGTCGAGGTATACCGCACATCATCCTTCGGATAGGGGTTCATCTGGCGCTGGAAGGCTGTAAAGGCAAGCGCCTGTGGCTCTGATCGTTGGGCTTCAATTTGAGCCAGTTGCTCCTGCTTTAGTTTTTCAAATTCGTTGGCATCGAACGCAGGGTGCTTCAGCATGTCGCTCACAATGCGGATCACGGCAGGCAAATTCTCTTTATTGGTTTTAATAATGGCGTTCACCTGATTACCACCCCCGAATATATTCACCTGCGCTTTCAGCTTGTCGAACTCATCCTTGATCTGCTGACGGGAGCGGGTCGTTGTGCCTTTATCGAGCATCGACGCCGTAAAGACGGAGATCGCACTCTTATTTTTCAGGCTGTTTACATCGCCATACCGCAGGGTCAACCGAGCGTTTACTTCGTTCCCACGGGTTGTTTTGGGCAGGAGGGCTAATTCAATGGTATTAGGCTGTTCAATTCGACGGGTACGGCCATCAATGTTAGCAGGAGAGGGGTCGAATGCTTCACCACTGGCAATAGCAGCCCGGCCTTTATAGTTTTTCACCATAGCCTCTACGTTCGGAGGCTCTGGCACGTCGACCCGATCAGGGTTTTGTTCGGGAATGAACATACCGACGGTTCGGTTGGAGGGTTTGAAGTAGTATTTGGCTACTCGCTGTACATCGGCAGGGGTTACTTTTTCAAGGGCATCCCGATACAGGAAGCCCAGACGCCAGTCGCCGGTGGCAATGTATTCGCTGAGTGTGCGACCCAGCCGTTCTACGTCCTTGAAGCTAAGTTCAACATCTTTCAGCAGCTTTGCCTTCGAACGTTCAACTTCATCTTTGGTTGGGGTTTTGATCGCTACTGAGTCAAGCGTACCTAGTAAGGCCGCTTTGGCATCGTCAATAGATTTGTCTTTCAGCATTTCGACCGCAAAATAGGCGTATCCCGGATCTTTGGTCATGAACGAATAGCCATATTCCTGCGAGGCTTTTTTCGTTTCAATCAGCGATTTATACAATCGGCCGCTGGGTTCGTCGGTCAGGAGGTCGATCAGCACATCCATAACCGGGTAATCAGGGTGTGAGCTTGGCATGATGTGATACAGTGCCGAAACAACTTTAGTATCACCTACCCGCCGGAGAACCACATCGCGTTCGCCATCCTGAACGGGTTCAATGCTATAGGTTGGCTGAAGCACCCGGGCAGGTTTAGGAATCGGACTAAAATAGTCATTGACCAGCGCCAGGGTTTTGGCTTCATCAATTTTACCGGCTACAACCAGTACTGCATTGTCGGGCTGATAGTATTTCTTATAGAAAGCCTGGAGGTTCTCGATGGGGACTTTCTCCAGATCGGAGCGGTTACCGATAGTCGATTTGCCATAGTTGTGCCACAGATAAGCCGACGAAACGACCCGTTCATTCAACACGTTTTGTGGGGAGTTTTCGCGCATTTCGAACTCATTTCGTACTACAGAAAACTCGGAAGCCAGGTCTTCTTTTTTGATAAATGAGTTGACCATTCGGTCTGCTTCCAGGTCGAGCGCCCATTTCAGGTTTTCGTCCGAGGCCGCAAAGGTTTCGAAGTAGTTGGTACGGTCGAGCCAGGTTGTTCCGTTCGGACGCGCACCATGTGATGTCAGCTCTTGTGGGATGTTGGTATGTTTGGTGGAGCCTTTAAAGACCATGTGTTCCAGCAGGTGAGCCATCCCTGTTTCGCCCAGCCCTTCGTGCCGCGAACCTACCAGGTAAGTGATGTTGACCGTAATGGTGGGCTTCGACGGATCAGGAAAGAGCAGCACCTTCAGGCCGTTCTTCAGATTGTATTCGGTGATGCCTTCGACCGATGCTCCTTTGGTAACGCCTTCTGGAAGCTTATCCTGTGCTGAGGATGAGGTGAGGCTACCGACCAGCAACGCAGCGGCCAGTATACCCGCGCGGGACCATCCCGACCGGGACCATCCAGTCTGACCCAGAGCTGGCTTGGTAGTGTTGTTTCGCATAAACAGCTTGGTTATATTGGGTATTCAAATTAATGATTCGTTAGTTACTAATAAATGAGAAAAATGTCAATTGGCTTGGTATGTATCTGCCAAAAGTAGGGATGAGTGGTTATAAAGTGACTAGAACTTTTTTCTCTAAAGACGGACTAGGAAGTAAGGAGTTGCACCTAAACGGTGTTGGCGCTTGCTCTTTAGGAGTTCATGTATAGTTTAGTAGATAGTTGATAAAAGAATATACAAACTAAACGTATAGTTACGAGTGGATCAAGAATATTAGATCAATTTGTGAAATTTTAACAGAAAAAGGGTGACAAATGGGGTGTTACTCATCCAGCCAATGCCGAAATAAGGTCGATTTCTCTTTGCTGACCAGCAATTCCAGTTTTTCATTGGGGCTTTTTAGCAGTACCAGCAACTTTTGACTTTCCAGGGGCTTGTATCCGGCTACAGCGTCCAGCGCGATTAAATACTGACGATTGGCGCGAAAAAACTGGGCTGGATCGACCAGTTCTTCCAGCTCATCAAGGGTCTTGTAGTCGGTAACCAGCTTTTTGCCGTCCGTTGTGTAAAGGTAGATCAGTTCATTTCGGCAAAAACAAGCTACCTCCTGTTGAGGAACCGATATGATTTGCCGGATATGATGCCCCGAAAAGCGACGTTTGTAGGTTGGAGCCGACGAGTTGTCGGCCAGTTGGTTCAAAAAGAGACGAAGATGGTCTTCGAAGCCCGATGTTCCGTTCAGGGTCCAGCGGTGAAATTTAGACAAAGCGGCTTTAAGTTCTTCGGGGTCGATGGGTTTGAGCAGATAGTCGAGGCTGTTTAACTTAAACGCTCGTATGGCATATTCGTCATACGCAGTTGTGAAAATAACCGGGGTGTCGAGCCGGACCTGCCGGAAGGCTTCAAAGCTGACTCCGTCGGAAAGCTGTATATCGGAAATGACCAGATCGGGGGAAGACTGCCCAGATGTCCGGCGCAACTGAAAGTACTCACAAATGGCCTGAACGCTGGCCAGAGGCCCTTCAATAATGGCTGTAGGTTCCAACTGTTGCACCAGCTTTTGAAGTTGTCGGGCAATCAGGGGTTCGTCTTCGATTAACAGGATAGTCATGAGGTCGTCATTTTCTTCGCGTCATTCATTGTTACTTGCTTCGCATTGTTCAAGGGTATGTAGTCGCTACAACAAATAACGGGAAGGAAAGCCAACGGACGACGATTATTCATTCGTTAGCAAGGGAACGCTAACCTGAAACACCTCGCCATTGTCCTCAATTTCAATCGGGCGAGGGCTTAGATAGCTGTAGAGTAATTTGAGATTTTCCAGCCCCTGTTTATTGGATGTTTCGACCTGTCGTTTTCGTTGGATGGGATTGGAAATGAGGAGATAATTCTCATTGTTACTGATCGTAACTGTCAACGGGCGGGCTTCGCTGATGCTATTGTGTTTAATGGCATTCTCGATCAGAATTTGCAGTGTAACAGGCACAATCTGATAGTCCAGGGCTTCGTCAGAAAGTTGGCAATGCAGCCTAAAAGCCCCATCGAATCGGGTTTTCAGCAGCGAAACGTAGTTTTTGATAAATGCCAGTTCGGTTTCGATGGGTACCAGCGACTTGTCTTTGTGCTGAAGAACGTACCGGAATACCTTCGATAATTGTTGCAAGAACTGCCGAGCCAGGGTTGGGTTGTCATCGATCAGACTATCGAGTGAGGACAGGCTGTTGAACAGAAAGTGCGGGCTAATCTGATTCTTCAGACTGTCGAGTTGAACTTGTACTTTCTCTTTTTCCAACTGCGCTGTTTTTATCAGATTTTCCTGCCATCGTTTCAGCAGATGACTGGCAATGAATCCCAGCGTAATAACCGTGTTGACCAGAAAAATAGTTACGACGATGATAATAGCCGAAAATCGGTTGAAAGGGCTCAACTGAGGCAGGGATTCGGCAACAATATACCTGACAATGAAGTATCCAGTGGCAAACAAGATCGTTTTAACAATGCCCCAGCCACCGATTAGCTGCACCGCAATACGCCAGCGAATGTTTTTTTCGAACGGAAGTCGCTGGTTGAGCCATTCGTTGAATAAATAATGAAATGCCCAGATCAGGTTGAAGACAAGGAACGACAACAGAAAAAGACCGACCTGTAACTGCCAAGTGATGTCTGGAATAATCCATTGACGAGCCACAACCCCTGCCAGGGCCATCCAGAGCAGGACAACCTCGACGTATTTATTGAACTTTATTTTCATGGCTGGCAATGATCATTCCGTCCGACATTTCAATAACGCGGTCAGTGCGGGCAGCAAAATCGGGGTCGTGCGTGACCGCAATAATGGTCTGGCCTTTCTGGGCCAGTCCGCGAAAAATCTCAAACACGTTTTCAGTATTGGCCCGGTCGAGGTTGCCGGTCGGTTCGTCGCCCATAACGATGGTTGGGTCATTGATGAGCGCTCGGGCAATGGCTACCCGCTGCTGCTGGCCACCCGACAATTTGCTGGCGGGTTTACGGGCATAATCGGCCATACCAATCAGGCGAAGTTTTTCCATGGCCCGTTCTTCTACCTCTTTTTCCGGGTATTTACCCAGTTTCAAACCCGGAAGCATCACATTCTGCAAAGCCGAAAATTCGGGGAGCAGAAAGTGAAACTGAAACACAAAGCCGAGGTGTTCGTTGCGGAAGTGGGACAGAAAGTCCTGACTACGACCTTTTAACTTCGTGCCCGCCATTTCGATCTCACCTTCGTAATCCGTATCCATCGTCGACAACAGGTACAACAAGGTTGATTTACCACAACCTGATTTACCTACGATCGACAGAAATTCGCCCTGTTGCACCGTGAACGTAACCTCCTTTAGAACCTGAAATTTCTCCGGATCGTAGAAGTATTTGTTAACATGCTGGGCCGAAAGAACTGTATTCATGTAGTAAAGAGCGAAAGAGTGAATGAGCGAAAGAGTGAATGAGTTGTAGATTGGCTAGTCGCTCTTTCACTCTTTCGCTCTTTATAATTATCCCCGCAGAATGGCCACAGGATCGACCTGGGCGGCTTTTCGGGAGGGGAAAAAGCCCGCCAGTACCGTTGTGATCACGCCGAACAGTATGCCCATAACGTAATATTTGGGGTCAAAAATGACCGGAAACGTTTTCAGACTCAGGAAATCACCGGCATCGAATGGGGTAATCGACAGCATATAACTCAGCCCGAATCCGATTAATAACCCGAGTAAACCACCTGAAAATCCGATGAAAATGGCCTGAAGCAGAAAGATGGCAATAATGTCGCGCCCATCGAAACCCGTTGCTTTCAGGATAGCTATATCTTTGATTTTGTTGATGACGGTCATGTTCATGATGTTGTAAATACCGAAACCTGCAACCACCAGTAAAGTCATCGATACCACAAACGTCATCACGTTCCGAATTTTTTCACCGGCCAGAATGGCCGTATTCGCGGTGGCCCAGTCTTCGGTGTAGTACCCATACATAGCCCGTAGCTGTTGCCCAAAGGGAATAGCCTGGAGTGGATCGACCATCTTGATGTGAATGTCGGTAATGTAACTGGGGTCTTTCTGTAGCATCTCCTGCACCGTCGAGAGGTTAGCGTAACTCTTGGTGTTATCGACGGTTCCGACGCCGAAACCAAAAGTTCCGACCACGCGCAAAACCCGCGTACTGCCGATGGGGGTAGTAACCGTTACTTTGTCGCCAACCCGAACGTTAAGTTTTCGGGCTAATACAGCGCCCATAAGCAAGCCATCCGGGTTACTTTGCAGGCCACGCAGACTGCCCGATTTGAGTCGGGTATTTAGTTTGTATAATCGGTTTTCGCGCTCAATGTCAACCCCCGAAATCGTTCCTGACAATTGAATTGGGCCGTTATTATAAAAGGCCTGCGTAGCCACCTGGGGCGATACGCCCAATACGCCCGGTTCCTTTTCAATGCGCTCAGCAATGGCGATCCCGTTTTTGATTCGGGCCAGTTCATCTTTGGGCTTCTGATGGTATACAACATTGAAATTTCCCGGATTAAGCTGGTCGATCAGACTGGGGCGCTGGGTGTTGACTTCATTGTACAGCCGGATATGGGGACTGGCATCCAGGGCGGAATCTTCCAGAAACTGATTCACCCCCTGCATAAACGAAATCATCGTGATGAACATGGCAATGCCAAACGTTACCCCCAGCATCGCAACAAGTGTTTGCCGCTTCTTAGCCAGTAGATGTGTTTGCGCAATTTGAGATGCGATTCGAATGTCCATAGGTAATGATAGAATGAGTGAATGATAGAATGATTGAATAGAATGCGAAGGAGTAATTCAATCATTCTATCATTCACTCATTCGCAATTAGTTTAGAAGTCTCTGTCAGGCCACCTTTCACCTCGACCAGATCGAAGTTTTCGGCTCCTTTCTGGAATTTGATTTTTTGCTTTTTGCCGTCCTGGTCAATCCAGACGCTATCGGTGCCGACCACGTATGACTTGGGGATAGTCAGTACATGCTTGTTCTGGCTGATGATGATGTTCGCTTCGAGGGTGAGGCCATAGTAGGCATCAGGACGCTCGCCCACAAACTCGGCATCCACCCGAAACGACTGGTCACTTCGGTTGAGCTTGGGATAAATTTTACTGACACGGGCTTTGAATACCTTATCGGGGTACACGTCTGCTTTTAGAACAACCTCCTGGCCGACGCGCATCCGGCCAAAATCGCTTTCATCGACGGCCAGTTGCGCATACAACTGATTGCCACTGCCGACCAACGCCAACTGGTCGCCCACGCGGACAACCTCGCCCGGATCTTTGTACACTTCATACACTTTCCCGTTTAGCCGACTGCGAATACGGGTGTTCCGCCCGGCTTCTTCCGACGAAACCAGCTGGCTGCGGTTGTTAGCTACATCGAGCTGAATCTGGTCGCGGCTGCGTTGTAGGGTATTGAGCTGGGCGCGGAGGTTGTTTTTAGAGAGGGTATAGTTCAGTTCAGCCCGTTCGAGTTCCGCTTTCGAGGTGGCATTCTGGCCGTACAATTCCCGAAACCGGTTGTAGTTGATCGAATCGTTGGCCAGTCGGGTGCGGGCGTTTCGAACCTGGGCTTCCAGTTCGGCCAGTACGGGCGAATTGGGCCCCAGATTGGCTCGGGCCTGTCGGTATGCGTTGGCGGCTGCCTGCTGACGAGCATCTTCCGTAGCACTTTCCAGCACAAACAGGAGCTGGTTCTGCTGGATGGAATCGCCTTCATTGACGAGCCGTTTCTGTAAAATTCCAGCTGCGTCGGCCGTAACGGTGTATTCATTGCGGGGGTAAATATTGCCCGATGCATACACCGCTTCGGTCAAATCCCGATAGGTGGGAGAAAGGCCATCTGTACCGTTTTTGCAGGCGGTAAGCATGACTAAAGATACCAAAAGGAAACGTGTAGCTTTCATGGGAGTTGGGGAATCGGTGCACGGTTAACCGTATACTGATTTTATTGGCCACTTCGAATTTGAAGGATCGTTTGGTTAATAAATACGTTCGAAAGGTTGTTCAAATACCGGTTCTGAGCGGTCAGTGCTTCGTTGAACACGTTCAGATACTGGTCGTAGGCGAACAGGCCAGATCGGTATTTGATCAGGGCGATCTGTACATTCTGGGCGCTGAGCTCATAATTCTGCTGGTTCAGATCCAGCGACCGAACCGCCTGATTGAAGGTATTGCGAATGTCTTCGTTATCCGTTTGTTGTTTAGTTCGCTCGTAATCAAGAGCCATTTCAGCGGCTTTGAGTTGCAGACGGGCGCGGGTGATGTTGCTGGTGCGTAACCCGCCCGAATAGATCGGCCAGTTGAACTGAAGTCCGGCAACACCAATTTCATACCACGGCTGGCTAAAGTTGAGGAAGTTGATTTCGTTTCGTTGCGCCTGTTCTGTGTACCGACCGTATGCCGAAAGGGTAGGCCATCGCTGGAGCTTCTCCCGATTTAGTTGTAGCCTCGATAACTCGACCCGCGCCTGTTGTAACGTTAGTTGGGGTCGCTCAATCAGCGAAAGCGCCGTTGCTGGAATCGGAATGCTGGCTGGTCGACTGGCTAAATCTTCCGAAAGAACCAGGCTATCGGTAGGAGCCAGGCCGAGAATCAGTTTGAGCTGGTTTCGGTTGCGGACGTATGCCAGTTGATTCTGGTAGAGTACATCGGCCGTGGTGAGTTGTACTGACCGGATTCGGTTGTATTCCAGCGGTTCAATCAGGCCTTTGTCCAGCCGGTCGCGGGCAATCTGGGTGAGCGTGTCGGCTGCGGAGAGATTGCGCTGGGTCAGGCGGATGGCAGCCGCCGTGAGTAACGTAGCATGGTAAACGCGGGCCGTTTGGGTCGATACTTCGTCCTGTAGAACCAGATTCTGATTGTCGGTGATCCGCAGATTTTGTTCTGTAATACCCATATCGGCACGGGCGGGTCGGTTGACCACAGGAACGGTTACTTCGGCCCCTGCCGCGAGTACGTAGGGCAAGCCAAACTGTACACTACGGTATTCACCGGCAGGGCCACCCAGCAACACCAGTGGAATCAGTTGAACGGGCAACGAAAAATTGTAATCGAAATTGGTAAAAAAACGTGCCTGAGGAAGCAGTGCTGCCCGAGTGGCCGATTGTTGTTGACCCTGTACCAGTCGGTTTTGACGCGCATTCAGCAGGTCGGGGTTATTCCGACGGGCCATAGCGAGCGCTTCCTGCACCGACGCAACTACCGTTTGTCCCAGACTGACGGTTGATTGGAGTAGTATATAGATGAAAATGAGCCGTTTCATGGGCGTAGCGAATGAATGCTCAAAGGAAATGAGTTTTTCTGAGCTGAATCAATCTGTTTGAGCGAAACAGAAAAAATGATAAACTAAGCGACTATTTTGATCTATGAATACTCGGGGTGATGAGCGATAAACGATCGATCTGGCCAAACTGGAGGCATGTTATCGAATATTGCCACCCGGATGAAGGCCGCTCGGAACACGGTCCGGAATAAATTGGTTGAAAGCCGGGTCGGTCAGTGCGTTTAGGAAGGCAATGAGTTGCTCCTGCTCTGCATCACGCAGGGCGATTCGCTGAATTCTTGGGTCTATCTGTTGCACCGTTACATTCGGATTCTGAGAGATGGGCTCGCCAATATCGTCGTAAAATTTAAGCACCTGCTTCAGTGTTTTGAACGTCCCGTTATGCATATAGGGAGCCGTCATCCCAACGTTTCGTAACGAAGGCGTCCGAAAGGCATAGGTGCCTCCTGCACCAGCGTCGGTACCGGTGCGTTTTGGATTATCCGGCACCGATAAGACATGGAGTTTATAATCGGAAAACATCGGTCCTGCGTGGCAAATAGCGCAACCTTCATCCTTAAAGATAAACATCCCCTGTAGTTGCTGATCGTTTAAGGCCGTTTTCTCGCCTTTCAGATACCGATCATAGGGTGAATTCATGGCGACAAGGGTACGTTCAAACGTGGCAATCGCTTTACTTATGGTTGAGGCTGTGATCACCTGTCCATTACCAAAGGCTTTCTTGAACAGTTGTTGATATTCGGGTATTTTTGATAGCCGGGCAACCAGGCTATCGAGGGTGAGGGCTTCACTATACGCGTGGCCACGCATCTCCTCAAATGTTGACAAGGGGCCTATTGCCTGATTTTCGAGGCTTTGCGCTCGCGAGTCCCAGAACATGGGTGCCGTCAGAGGGTCATACTTTCCGTTACTATCCATGCCATTCAGGGCGACATTGAGTAGGGTCGGTGCATTACGCGTGCTAAAGGGTATATCGTTGGGCGACTGGAACTGCCTGTTTTGCCCGAGGCCAACCGCATTGGTGCCGAGCGAGAGGTCAAGGCCATCCGTATAGGCATTGTTGGGATGATGGCAGGTCGCACAGGCAATATCTTTATTGCCCGACAGGATAGGGTCCCAGAACAGCGCCTGACCGAGTAAAGCCGTGTCGTTGGTTATTGGATTGCTGACTGGTTCAGTGACAGTTGGGGTACTCAACAGCGGAGAAATTCTCGAAACTGTATCCTCTTTTGTACAAGCTTCGAGAACAACAGCGACGAATAAAACGATCGTAAGAAGACTAATCAAATGATTGAGCTTCATAAGGTCAGATCAGGTATAAATAACCAGGTTTTGCTAGGGTACATCTGCGAGCTAACTAATTGTTTAGCTCGCAACAAGGGTTATTTGAGTTGGAGCCTTACCAAGGCGAAATATACAAAACTTACACATTAACAGGGTATTAAATGCGTTCACTTTCATCGTTTTTAGGCAAGGAGCCGTTGACTTGCCATTGTAAGGAGCCGCTCAGTCAGGTTCTTGGCCTGAATAGCGTTGTCCGTATAAATACGTTATTCTGTTCTGGAAAAGCGACGCGTTGAAAGTTGCCTGAATGCGGAGTATATCTGGAAGTTGTGAGGCCAATTAATCGGAATAAAGCATCCTGAACAAGTGGTAAGTCCTCTGATCAGCGAATAACGAGTTGAGGTTTAGTTACTCGCTGACCGAAAGGTACATTTTGGTAAATCCGGTTTTATAGCTAGTTTCGGGGCATTTGACCAAAAACAATATAAACTGTAAGCCTCTGTATGGTAGCCATTTTTGATAAATCTAATTTTGATTTTGAGGACTTCGACGAAGAGATTGTACTCATCCAGATACAGAGTGGTATTTATTACACGCTGAAAGGGTCGGGTCCAGCAATTTTACGGTTGTTTCAGGAAGGCTACGCTACTGAAGATGTATCGGACTATCTGGCGAAAAGTGCTAATGGCGAATGGCTACGGGAGGTGGAGGTATATATTGAGCAACTTCTTACTGAAGGTATTCTTGTTCGTGCAGAGGGGCTTTCTTCCAGCCAACCTGATCTGACTTCGTTGAGTGTGCAGGAGAAACCAGTGCTCGAAAAGTTTGATGATGTCAGTGATTTGATTAAGCTCGACCCGATTCATGATGTTTCTGATTTAGGCTGGCCGCATAAGAAATAAATGACTGAGGGCTTCTGGCTGCTTCCCGAGCAGATTCAACTTGGTATACGTGCACCTCAATCGGTGTTACTGCGTTTGTCAACGGGGATCGTATTACAACGGAAAGCTTCTGTATGGGCTATCCGTACTGTTTGGATCGACTGGGTTGAGGACGATTACCTGAAATATCGGGCTGCTTACTGGCAGCCTCATTTTACGCGGGAGGAGGTTGTCTGGGCACAACACGGGGAGGATTGGTTGTTTTTGGGAGCCGGATTTTTCCTGTCCTATACCCAGCGAACGGATTCGGCCCGGTTCTTTGCGCTTCCCGAATGGCTGGACGATGTATTCACATTCAGCTACCCATTTCTTAATCTGCTCGTTCAGATTCTGAATCGACAGGGATATACCCCGCTGCATGCTGCCGTTATTGGAGCCAACGATCGATTCGTACTCATTCCGGGCAAACAAAATACGGGTAAATCGACCACGGCTGCCTCCTGGGTAATACAGGGAGGGCAATTTGTGACGGATGATTTTTGTTTTCTTCAGGCTGATGAGCCAACGACTGTATATGGGTTTTATCCAACATTTCGTATCCGTAAGGAAGGCCTCTCGTTGCTAAGCCCCTATCTCTCGGCCAACCAGTTTCAGCAAAAAGGGGATTCAAAATATTTTTTTAGCACATTGGTGCATTGCGCTGATCGGTTTGTTTCGCGGGCACCGATTAAAGCCATTTTTTGCCTGACACGTCAAGGCAGTACCTTGTCGCACACCCATGTGAGTCCAAAGGTTGGGTTTGCCTACCTGGCCTCGTCCTTAGCGTTTGCGGTACAGCACAGGGCTTCCAGCCAGTTATGTATACAGGCGATGCGAAAGATGGTTCGGGAGTTGCCAGTCATTCAGGTGAATCTGTCCCCGTATGTGACGGAAAACTACGCGTACCTCAATGAACTTATAGCGATGTACTGATTCGCAGGTTGTCAATAAAGTCTTCTGACCGAAGCGTGTATTAGGAGAGGTTGAGAATGTCGCGGATAAATCGGTTTGCTTTGCCAACGAACTCATTGGGTTGCGTTCGCCAAAGGGAGCGATAGTACCACCGAAAAATAGCGTACAAAACAGACATCGTCAGCGTTTGCTCGGTAGATAAGCCACGGGCATTGGTCAGAACACTCAACCGCCATTGGCTATCACGAAACGATTTCGATTCAATCAGCCAACGATTGGTCAGCGATGTGGGTTGGCTTTGGTAAAAGTTAATCTCTTCCGAAGCGTTTAAGTCGCAGACCGTTGACAGAAACAAAAGCTGCTGTAGGGTAGCCTGATAAAGGCCGGTCTGCTGGGTTATCGACCGTAAATCGGCCACAGGAACCGGGTATTTTTGCGCCAGAAAGGCAAAGTCCACAATCCAGTGCCACTCATTGATAAACTGATAGTTAAGCATCAGAAAAAGAGTTAATTTCTGGGGGGATACTAGCCGAAGCAAGAGCCCTCTGAAGGTATGGATTTGGGCATCATTCAGAAAAATGTCATTAGTAAGGTGTTGGGGGTGATAAGGGGCCGGATAATAATGTAAGTCGATGTCTTTCAGGGTTTCATGCGTCAACGTACAGGCATGCATTTCTCCCCGGATATATGTATTGACGGATAGCCTGGGGTATTTGCGCGTGTAGCCCAGTTGTTGCAGCGCATCAAGAGCCGGTATAAAATCGCCGGGTGCGATCAGGATGTCGATATCATTCATCGGGCGAGAGCCAAGGTCCTGGTAAACATACGTATGTAAGGCAATGCCTTTAGTAAATGCATACGTAAAGTGCCCCTGCTCAAGAACGTCTACAATTGGCCTTAGTTGCTGAAAGAGTCGGGAGTTATTGTAGAAGCTTTTTTTGTAAAGTCCCCCCAGCCGATCCTTTTGCGGATTCGTGATTAACTGGGCTTTGTACGTATGCCAGATCAGAGGCAACAGCCGAATCACCGATTTGGGTAACACACCCTGAAAGTCGGTCGCAGCTTGCCAGGTCAGGAAGTCTTTATACCCGGATTCGGTATTGAGGCTGAGAATGGCCTTTACCAGCAGTTGCTCGGTTGGATTGGGCAGACAATGCATCGTTATAGCTGGATCGTTTTCGTAAAAGCAATCGGTAGTTGATGGTGGCTGATCACAATCACTGTCGTGTTAGCGGATAAGTGACGAATCAACGAAAGCGTGGTTTGCTGACGGTCGGCATCCAGTGAAGAAAACGGTTCATCCAGAATTAATAGGTCAGGATTAAGAAAAAAAGCCTGAACGATCAGGAGCCATTTTAATTGACCAGCCGATAAATTTCGCGTGACCGAATCATACTGCGTATCCAATTGGTGCGGATATGTATTGAAATGATCTAAAAGCTGACGATCGGAAAGCCAGCTAACAACCTCCTCCCGATTGGCAGAAAAGTTGCCGATGATTTCCCAGAGTGAGCCGCTATAACAACGGGGAGGTTCCGTAACGGCTGCTACCTGACGCCAGAACGGTATGCGCCCATAGCTATGTCGGGGTGCCTTATCAAGCCATACCGTTGTCGTTGGGTTGGTGTACAAACCTGTCAGGACTTTCCAGAGCGTCGATTTTCCCCGGCCGTTATAGCCTTGTAGCCATACCTTGTCGCCTACGTCAATAGCAAGGTCGGGGTATCGAATGGCCTGGGCCTGTTCTTGGTAGGTAAATGTCAGATTTTCGATGCGAACGGGTTTAAATAGAATCGGTTGTGCGGTGGCGACTTCATCCGGTAGTGGCGCGTTCAGCCAGGTACTGATGCGTTCGACACCGTCGTTCGCTTTTTGATACGTGTAAAGTATGCTGAGGACTTCGGCGCTGATTCGCTTGATTTCCAGTAGTATCAGGGTAGCAATGGCCAGGTCGGAAGCCGACAGGTCGGCTTTGGTTTGGAGGAGCCAAAGCCCTCCCCAAATAGCTGCGAGCAGTACCGAAGCTACAGCCGTGGTATACATCTGGCGATAC
Source organism: Spirosoma aerolatum (assembly GCF_002056795.1). Lineage (NCBI taxonomy): Bacteria > Pseudomonadati > Bacteroidota > Cytophagia > Cytophagales > Cytophagaceae > Spirosoma > Spirosoma aerolatum. The sequence goes on from NZ_CP020104.1 coordinate 3,780,613, forward strand.
TGGCTCAATTGGGCCGTTAATCGACCGAACTGGGAGAGACTTGTTCGAAGACCATTCAGGTAGAAGGGTTCACTGTGGTAAAGGCGAAACTGCAACACGTTGTCAACGTAATTTTGGAGACGGTCCAGTATGGTGAGATAAGCCTGGCTGTGTTGGCGCTGGTGGATTTTCACCCATCGGTTTACCAGATAGGCGAAACCGAATAAAATCGTAGCAAAAGCCGTGATACCAATAAGCTCGGTGAATCGGCTTTTTGAGCATAAAGCCCAGAGAAGATAAAGTAAAATCGGCGCATTCAGGCCGACGTTAATAAAAAGTTCACGCCAGAACTGAAACAGATGATCCATATCACTGACCATGGCTTTGCTAAACGCGTTGGCATGCACCTGTTCCAGATCATTGGTCCGTGTACGGGAAAAGTTGTCCAGTAAAGCCAACTGCATTCTGTTAGTATTGTAGGAAGCCATTCGGCTGGCGAAATAAGCCGATGCGAAAGGGAGTATGATTAATGAAATGCCTCTGAAAAAGATACCTTTATAGATACCATCACTATGGTTTATAAGGTGATAAAGAATGATCGCCTGCGTGATACCCGTCGATAGTAACGCTGCTGAATTACCCGGTTGAAGGTGCGTATACTGTTTCCAGAAACGGAGATCAATGTTCATGAAGTTAGGGAGTTTTCAAGCGCCAGCAACTGAGTAATGTGCATACGCAGTACCGAATCATCGGGATAATCTTTATAGTAATGAATCAGTCCTCCTTCACAGCGCAGGGCGTACTTGATCGCTTCCAGCGAGAGAGCCCTAGAGTCATTGGCTAATAGCTGTTTCCAGTGTCCCAGACCATCCAGCGCAGCGTCGGCCGGATGGCCTGGAATACTGGCAGCATCGGCAATTTTGAGGGGCTTTTGAATCATTCGCTGATAAAGCCCGGCAAGTGCTACTGCATAGTCTGTAAGCGTATAGTTGCTTCGTGTATACTCAAACGTGCTGTCCGAAAGCTTTTTATACAAATCGGGTTTAGCTGATAGCATTTCAAGTATGGCTCGGTACTGGTATTCGTCGTCGGCAACCAGACCATTGATACCCGAATGTATATGCTCGGCAATGTAGCTGTCTTTCAAAACAATCACGGGCTTGCCCACCCATTGGCTTTCGCACATAATTTTGTCGTATGAGCCGTAAGAAAGGGCGGTTTGCGGATTGCAAAGTACATGATAAGGTGCCATATCCGCGTATAGATTGGTCGAAAAACCCCGATATAGAGCGTGTTGGGCCACTGCCAGATCGTTCTCAAAGAGCGTATCCAGTCCACTTCCCCAAATGTCGAAGCGATATGAATCGATTGCCAGGCCTTCGTGCAAAGCGATTAGCTGAGGATGAGTCTTAAAATAATTGAGCGTACCGGCATGAAACAGCCTGAAGGTGCTAAAATCGGGTACAGGTGGGGGAGCAGCCAGATCAGGAAGCCGGATCAGGCTGGGTAGGGTAAGTGTTTCCGTGTCTGGTCGAAGGCCATTCGTAGGCGTACATGAGTGAAGGCGAACCAATGCATCGGTATTGGAATAGACCCACTGGGGGACAACCTGGGGTAAGGTGCACCCATTGACCCGTACACTCAGGCAGAGCCTGTGGGGAACCTGCATGTCGGCCAGGAGTCGAAAGAAGCGGAACAGGGAAGGGCAATTCCAGTAATGAACAACTGTTACATCGGCCTGACTGATGAGTTTACCCGCCAGCGCCGACGATGGAGCCAGCAGCACTTTCACCCCATTGGATACGGCTTCGGTCATTAGCTGAGTGCTTACCCCTTTCTCCAGAACGATAATGGTGCCCGACACCTCAACCCCAAGCCGTCGCATTGTTTTTAGTTCGGTAAGAATGACTGGCATGCCACCCCCGTATGTCATTCGGGGAATGACGTAAAGGATCTTCATAGGGATTGTTGCTGTCGCATAATAGCCATCATTTCGGAGCGGTAGCGCTTCCGTTTAATAATCGACAGGTTTTGATCGTGAATACCTTTCAGGACTAGGTTTACTGGGATAACTTCGTAAGTGAGCCCTTGGCGAATAGTTCGTATAAACCATTCATGATCAGAAGCCACAACCCATTCTTCGTTGAAAAGCCCGAACTGATCGAAGACAGTTCTATTGACCAGAAAACCACTGGGCGTCATAGCGACCCATTCGGCCTGATCGGGGTCATTCGATTTGGTTAAGAGGGTAGTTACAGCCTGAAGATTCGGATTTTGGCTCATAAGCCCGTATTGTCGGGCAAGTTTTTCCGGTTCCCAGCTATCATCGGCATCCAGAAAAGCTATGCAATCTCCACTGGCTGCCAAAATACCCGTGTTTCGTGCGTTGGCTATGCCATGCCCTAATTGAGAAATAACCCTGATATCGGGTTGTTGATGTAACCACTCCAGGGTTCCATCCTGCGAGTTTCCATCAACAACAAGGATTTCGTCGGGGGGATGCGTTTGCCGTCTGACACTATTCAGACAGGTTTCAATAAATGATCGGGCATTTCGACAAATAAGTAGGGCTGATATGCGCATGAAGGCTAAATGAGTCGTTGAAAAACGTCCTTACATTTGGTTAATTCAGGGTGCGTACTGTAACGCTCCAGATGGGTTATTATCTGCACACATCGCTCTGGTTCATTAAAGGGCTGCAACGAACTTTCCCAGCCTACCCGGTTCTGATGTTTGGGAAAGAACTGAGGGTGTTTATGCAGCAACGCCAGTTTTCGGATATCCTGATACTGGCTAAAGAGGGTTAACAACAGCACACTATAGTCGTACCAGTCCTGTATAGGTCCATATACCTCATCTACAATCAACGAGCTTGCTTCTAATGTCGGGTTAAAAGCAGGGAATAAACCCCGGAGGTTAAACGAGGTTAAGTTAGTAGCTTCACTGTCGAAGCCGATGTTCTGGCACAGGTTAACCGTTGGAGTGATGATGCGCCCATGATGCATAGAGATTGTCATGGCCCATTGCAGGTCCCAGGATTTATACTGATTCCAGAATCGATGGATGTATTTATGCCGCTGGAGCTTAGGCCGAAAGGTGTCAGGGTAATAGGCTTTTAGGCGTTCGTCGAATGCCTCAATAGGCCAGGTTGGCTCAAATTGATACAGGTTCCAGGCACGTCGCCAGGTAGCCCATCCCCAAATACTCGAATACTGGCTAAAAAAAGCGTCGCATACATCTGCCTGGTAGGAGATGAGCCCATTCCAACCGGCTACCGACAGTATGCGGGGATCGTGCTCATAGCGGGTTAACATGTGTTCGCAAAACGTAAAAAAGGCGGGTGTTGCCACAATGTCATCTTCCAGAATGATGGCTTTATCGCATTCGCTGAACACAAGGTCAAGGCCACTTGCTACCCGATTGCCACAGTTAAGGTTTTCTGAAGCGTAGATTCGACGGACCTGACAGCTCCAGTCAACTTGTTCGGTCATTTCACGAGCCTGCCGAACGCGTTGCGCGTCCTGTTCGTCCTTAGGGCCATCGGCAATAACGTACAAACAGGATGGCCTGACAGCGCGAATAGCCTCGAATGAGCGTATAGTTTTATCTGGACGGTTATAAATAAATAATACAACAGGAGTATCCAACAGGCTATATTAGCTTATATGTAGGGATAAAAAGCCACTAATGTATGGGTTTTTAGGCGTGACAAGTTACTAAATAGGCGCTGTTTTTTGAAAGATAACCGAATTTGTTACCCTTAAAAAACAACAGCCACCGGGACATTTGGTAAAATGCCCCGGTGGCTGCTATAGAAAAAAGCTTAGTCAACCCGCTTCGGTTGAGAAGTCGAGTGGACCGGTATGAATTACAGATCAGCTACAGCTTTCTTGACTTCATCTTTCGTCTTGCCCGTTTTTTGCTGGATTTTACCCCACATTTCGTCTTCCTGACCTTCTTCGTAGGCTAGATCATCATCGGTGAGGTCGCCATAGGCTTGTTTAATTTTACCTTTCATTTCGTTCCAGGCACCTTTTAATGTGGTCTCGTTCATGATTGTAGTGGTTATAACGTTGTAAAAATGGATGAAATACAAAGCACAGAGATTGATCACTATTGACTACATCAAGGATGTATCGGCGTTGTTTTCTCCAACTCTGTATCTAATCTATAAACTAGACTGGAAGGGAATTGTTCTGAGCGATGTGTTCGGCAATCCGTTCTGAGTCGATGTTCAAGTGGAAAAGAACGCCCGAACGGGGTGTCGTAAAGCCCAGAAAGTAAAGGCCGTTCAATCCAGAATCGTTAAACCACAGACTTTTCGGATAACCCCGCTCATTGAGAACCCGTTCTGTAATGGATTTATCCAGAAAAGCGGGTAGGCCGGGTCGGTAGCCAGTTGCCAGGATTATAGCATCGAACGGGAGTTCCCGGCCATCGGTGAAAGTGACCGTTTTAGCATTGATCCGTTCGATACCCGGCACAACCCTGATCTTTCCGGCTTTGATCTGGTCGATGGTGCCAATATCAATAACAGGGGTTTTGCCGCGCCGGTTATCATACGTGGGTGGGTGCTCGGGCTTACCCAGCCCATAGGCCGACATATCACCGACGGTTAGTTTTTGGGTAAAGCCCGCAATCAGATCACAGAGCCAGTTGGGGAGTTTGCTAAGCACAATAGCCGTATTCTGCGCCGGACGACCGAATATATCTCGTCGGATGATGTTTATAGGGCTACGTACCGAAATGACTGGATGGGCATCGTGTTCGAGTAAGTCCAGCGCCAGTTCGGCACCGGTATTGCCCATACCTACCACCAGTACCTGCTCATTCCGAAAAGCGGCACCGTTCCGGTATTCGTGACTATGCCAGATGATTCCCCGAAAATTGCGCTGGCCAGGCAGATCGGGTATATTGGGGGATCGGTTGTAGCCCGTCGCCACAATGACCCGATCTGCTGTAAACGTATCCGTTTCGGTCTGAACCTGCCAACACCCACCAGGCGATGAGCTAGGTCGGATATCAACAACTTTCTGATTCAAGAGTGGCTTTATGGAAAACCGTTCTGCGTATTTTTCGAGGTATTCAACAAAGTCCAGCCGCGAAACATAGGTCGGATAACTAGCTGGATAGGGAACATGGGGCAGGGCTGAATACGCTTTAACCGTATGCAGATGTAGCCGGTCATAATGGTTTCGCCATGAAAACCCAATATGGCCACTCGCTTCCAGTATCGTAAACGGCAGTCCTTTTTGCGCCAGTCGCCCGGCAATGGCTAACCCAGCCGGACCTGCACCAATGATAAGCGTAGTTGTGGCCATTTGATTTGCGTCATGCTTAGTCACTGATCGTCATTTGCTTCGCGTACTTTATGCCTGTTCATTAAGTCGTAGGATTCGTCGTAAACGCATAAACAACGATAATCAGTCAATACTAATTACGAACGACAATCAATGACTATTTTATCCGTGTCCAGGTTTGGGTTTTGCCCAATAATGAAATACCCACGTACCCACGTACCAGCAGTGTGTTAGGGTCCTGAAGGGTCATTTTGCAGTTGTACTCTTTGCCGTCTTCGGGATTATAAATTTTGCCGTCGGCCCAGACATTGCCGCCGTCGTATTTGAAATTGTACATTAAGATCATGTTCATCAACGGGCGGGAACGTTTGGAGGCATCCGTGTTTTTTTCGTCTGTGCGGGGTTTACCGGTCGCCGGATCGGTAGGCTGCCCCAGCCAGACAAGCTTGCCAAAATAGGTGCCCCCCTGTTTATAGATCTGAACATGCCCTTTTTTGGTGCCATTGAGCCACGTGCCAACTACCGCATCCGAATCGTCGGCAGGAGTAAAAGCAGTGAGACTTAATACCAGTATGGCCAGTGACAAAAGAGAACGCATAAGCTTCATAGGTGTTTAGGAATTGGTAAAATCCGTATTTTTTGCAGTACTAACGTAAATATTGCAGAAAAATTCTGAACCGGGATTTGTTGAATAAACTGATTTGCCGGATTTTGTTTAACATTAACGGTAAATGCTCTTTTTAATAATTCGTCTCATTCCCATAAATCACAGTTCTCAATAAAATCATAAAAATCTCGCCGGGTGGCCGGCGCCATTCTGACTATGTTTCATCGTGACCCCAATCGCAGCTACCCAACCGAAACCGAATCGCGGGTGATCATTCGGTTTCAGGACTGCGATCCACTTCAACACCTTAACAATGCCAAATACTTCGACTATTACTTTAATGCGCGGGAAGATCAGGTCGCCAAACTCTATGATTTTAGTCCGGGCCAATTGTTCCGGGAGTTAAAAACAAGCTGGGTCGTTTATCAGCATCAGATTGCGTATATCCGTCCTGCGTTGGTAAGTGAATGGATTCGGATCATGTCCCGGCTCATTTATTTTAATGAAGATACCACCGTTACGGAGTATATTATGACCGACGATGGGAAAACGCAGCTCAAGAATGTCCTCTGGGTTACGTCGAAATACGTTAGCGTGCTTACAGGGAAGCGTATTCCGCACGACGAACGGGTCACCGAGCTCCTTCAGACCATTCTGGTGCCGCATATCGACTTTCTGAATCTGAACTTCAACGACCGTATCCGCGACATCAAGCAGCAGGTTCTACATAATCATTAATGAAGAGAGTAAAATGGATAATCCGATCAAAACCTCCATTATTCATTGTGCATTATTCATTTTACATTTACAGGTATGAAACTCCTCAATAATCTCACCTTTCGCGTTCTGATTGCCATTACATTAGGTATTCTGACGGGGTATTTCTTTCCCGAAACAGCCGCCAGGCTCAAGCCGTTAGGGGACCTGTTCATCAGCCTGATCAAAATGGTTATTCCACCGATTATTTTCCTGACCATTGTGCTGGGAATCAGTAATATGGGCGATCTGAAAAAAGTCGGTCGGGTAGGAGGAAAGGCGCTGCTTTATTTTGAAATTGTTACAACCGGTGCCCTTGCCATTGGTTTAATACTCGCGAATCTGATTCGGCCGGGGGAGGGGGTACAGACAACGGCTGTGAAAGGTGGGGATATTAGTAAATATGCCGAACAGGGTGCCGGAATGGACTGGACCGAATTCTTTCTGCACATTGTTCCGAGTAATGCCATCAAAGCGTTTGCTGAGGGCGATATTCTCCAGGTACTGGTCTTTTCGATCCTTTTCGGCGTTGGCCTGACCCGCATGGGTGAAAGCGGGAAGCCGCTCATTCAAAGTTTTGAACGACTTTCAAAAGTATTTTTCAACATCCTGAGTGTAGTTATGGTACTGGCTCCCCTGGGGGCATTCGGCGGAATGGCGTTTACCATTGGCAAATATGGTCTGAGTACTCTGCTACCGCTGGCTAAACTAATGGGAACGGTATATGCCACAATGATTCTGTTCATTTTTGTCGTGTTGAACCTGTTGATGCGCTATTACAAAATCAGCCTGTGGGCCGTGTTGAAATTTATCAAGGAAGAGCTGTTGATTGTGCTCGGTACCTCATCGTCGGAATCGGCCCTGCCACAGATTATGGACAAGCTCGAAACGCTGGGGTGTTCCCGATCAGTGGTCGGACTGGTGGTACCGGCAGGCTATTCGTTTAACCTGGATGGCACCACCATTTATCTGGTTATGGCGACGATCTTTCTGGCGCAGGTGTTTGGTGTAGACCTCACTCTTGGGCAGGAACTCACCATTATCGGTATCCTGATGGTGACCTCAAAAGGGGCGGCTGGCGTAACAGGAAGCGGATTTATTGTACTGGCGAGTACTCTGACTGCTATTAAAGTAATACCCGTTGAAGGGCTGGCTTTACTACTGGGTGTCGATCGATTTATGTCGGAGGCACGCTCGATCACGAATATAATCGGCAACACAGTCGCCACGATTTTTATTGCCAACAACGAAAACGAGTTCGACCGGGCCAAATACAATCAGGTACTAAAGCAGCAAAACAAGGGAGAAGAGGTCGCGTATACGTATTAATCGATGGATCGAAAAATTTTTATCCTTTTTCAGGGAAAAAATTAAACCATTTCGTGGGGGGCTGTTCAAAGGGACAAATACAACCTGAAAACAAGTTACTGCCATGAAAAAAGTACTGTTCACTGCCGCTACACTAGTTACTCTGCTTTCGACGGGCGCATTTGCCCAGCGATATGGTTATCCCGACAACAGGTACCCTCAACAGCCTGGGTATAATCAACCCGGTTATGACTCAGGGTATGGGCAGCCCAATTACAACTACGACTATGATGATTACCAGTTCGACCGTCACCTCGACTGGTGGGACCGTGAACTGGGGCTAAATCGTCGGCAGGAGCGCGAAATTCGGCGGATACGGGATCGGTTCAATCAGCAGACGCAGGGCCTTGATCCTCGTAACCCCCGTCAGCGGGCTTTTTTCCGGGAGGCTCGTCAGCGGCAATTCTTCGATATGATGGCCGTTCTCCGGCCCGATCAGCGCGATCAGGTAATTGCTCATATGCGTCCGTATGAGCGTTCGGCAGGTCGCGGACGAGGGTACGGAAATGGCTACGGCAATGGACCCTATGGGTATTGAGTATAGGAAGGGAGTGTTGAAAAAGCCGGTCAGCTTGACCGGCTTTTTTTGTTGAAAAGTGGTCGGCCAGAAGCGTATCCCTCAATGCTCCGGCCATTTATGACAGGCCATATCGGTTATAAACCGCTCATGCAACATTGGGTTGACAGATTTGTCTTTATTTTGTATTTTTCCCGGAAACTCATTTTGCAAAACTATATGTTTAACCATCAACAGATGAAACTAACGGGCATGTTTGTGGCGGTAAGTGCGTCAATCGCATTTGCTCAGCCATCGCCCCCTCAACCTAACATGTCGCAGAATCCATTTTTAGTACCGTACGCCACTCCCCATCAGACGGCTCCATTCGACAAGATCACCAATGCCGACTACCTGCCAGCTATTAAAGAAGGAATGGTTGAAGGGCGTAAGGATGTAGCCGCCATTGTCAATAACCCTGCCAAGCCAACTTTTGACAATACGATCGTCGCCCTCGAGCGGTCGGGTGACCTGCTTAGTAAGGTAACATCGGTGCTGTTTAACCTGAATAGTGCCGAAACAACCCCTGAATTACAGAAAATCGTGAAGGAGGCATCGCCCATGCTGAGCGAATACCGGAACGATATTGCCCTGAATGACAAGCTATTTGCTCGGGTTAAAGCGGTGTATGACCAACGGGCCAGCCTCAAGCTCAACCCAGAAGCGGCTATGCTGTTGGAGAAAACCTACAAACGCTTTTCGCGCAACGGGGCCAATCTGGACGAAAAAGGCAAAGAACGGCTGCGGGCCATCGATAAGGAACTGTCGCAGTTGTCACTGGAGTTTGGCGAGAATGTGCTGAACGAAACCAACGAATACCTGATGCAGGTAACCGATGAGAAAGACCTCGCCGGATTACCTGATTACGTTCGGGAAGCGGCTAAAGCTACGGCTAAACAGAAAGGCAAAGAGGGCTGGGTATTTACCTTACAGGCTCCCAGCTATGGGCCATTTATGCAGTATGCCGATAACCGGGAGTTACGGAAAAAACTGTTCATTGCCTACAACAGCCGTAGTTTTCAGGGGAATAAAAACGACAACTCAGCCATCATCGCGAAAATTGTAAATCTTCGTTATGAGCGGGCTAACTTGCTGGGTTACAAAACCCACGCTGATTTCGTGCTGGAAGAGAGTATGGCCGGATCGACGAATAAAGTACAAAGCTTCCTGACGGAACTGGTGACCTATGCTCGCCCAGCCGCCGAGCGTCAGTTAGCTGAACTGACCACCTACGCCAAAGCCCATGGTTTTAACGAGGATAAACTACAGGCCTGGGACAACAGCTACTACGCAGAGAAGTTGAAAAAGGAGAAATACGATCTCGACGACGAAACGCTGAAGCCTTATTTCAAACTGGAAAATGTACTGAATGGGGCGTTTACAGTGGCTAACAAACTTTATGGCATTACCTTTAAGGAGCGTAAGGACATTCCGGTGTATAATCCCGAAGTAAAAACCTTCGATGTATTCGATAAAGACGGAAAGTTCCTGGCCGTGTTCTACGGTGATTATTTCCCCCGGCCGGGTAAGCGTAGTGGTGCCTGGATGAACGACGTGCAGGGCCAGAAAGTAGAGAATGGCGAAAACATCCGTCCGCATATTGTCAATGTTTGCAACTTCACCCGTCCTACCGATACCAAGCCATCGCTGCTGACCTTTTACGAAGTGACTACCCTCTTTCATGAGTTTGGTCATGGGTTACACGGCATGCTGGCAAACGGAACCTACGAAAGCCTGAGTGGTACGAGCGTTCCCCGCGATTTCGTAGAACTGCCCTCGCAGGTGATGGAGAACTGGTGCTATGACCCCGAAGCGCTTAAACTCTTTGCGAAGCATTATCAAACGGGTGAAGTAATCCCTAATGAGCTGATCGAGAAAATCCGTGCCAGCCAGAACTTCCTGGCTGGACTGGCTAATCTGCGTCAGTTGCGGTTTGGTCTGGTCGATATGTATTACCACAGTCAGAAACCAACAGGCGAGAGCATTTCGCAGGTGGAAAGCAAAATCGATTCGGTCGCTAATTTATTTCCTCATGTCGATGGGGTGGCCTTTAGCCCGGCATTCTCACATATTTTTGCGGGAGGCTATTCGGCTGGCTATTACAGCTATAAATGGAGTGAAGTACTGGACGCCGATGCCTTTGAATTCTTTAAGGAAAAAGGTGGCTTGGAAAATAAAGCTGCTGCCGATAGCTTCCGTAAAAACGTACTTGAAAAAGGCGGTAGCGAAAAACCAATGGAACTCTATAAAAAATTCCGGGGCCGTGAACCATCGCCCAAAGCAATGCTCCGGCGAAGCGGATTGATTTTGTAGTAATCAAAACAATGGGGCAGCCAATTCTGGCTGCCCCATTGTTTTGATTACTACAAAATCAGACTAATTGACGGTTTTGCGTAGTAAGACCAGATTGTCTAAGACCAGATTGGAACTCCAGATAAAACTGGCATCATTGCCGCTGGCATCAAACATATCCGTAAAGTTCTGATACGAAGGTTTGTTGTCGACACCTACAGTCGTATTGGTAAAGGTGGCGGCTGCAGGCCAGCCCGAATCATCGTAACTGCTGGCATACCAGTTGGTCGGGACAGCCCAATGGATGCCATAATTGCTGGCCGAACCGGAGGAGGTGCTACAGTTGGTCGAATACCGATAGTTGCCCGATTCGGAGAGGCAGCTTAGATCAGAAATAGGAGCGATGTAATAAGTTTGCGCTTTCCAGTTACCATCGGTGATCGCTACCACACTATTGTTTTTATCTTTAATTACGGCTACAAACCCGCCATCGCCAGCGTGGTAGCTGTTACCATTGTTTGCTTCGGTACCCAGGCCTAGATTTTCTTCCCAGTCTACACATTTTACGGCCACTGTAAAGGGTTTTTTTGCCTTAAAGCGCAGAATACAGGAGTTGAAATCAGTATACGGAACAGGGTCTTTACCAACGGGCGTTCCGTTTACATACATCTCAAAATAATTGTCGGCGAAAATATAGGCCGTGTAGGTGTCGCCATCACTATCAACCGTTACAACACTATTGCTGCTAAGAGCGGATACTGCCGAAGCGGTGTTGGCGTAACTATGGCCTGATACGTAACTGTTGAATAAATCGGAGGCAAATGGAAACGAGCTGGTGCTATAGTTTACATCGGCAGGTACTGCCCAGGTTTTATTGTCGGTAGAAGTAATGCTACCCAATGCAGCTATTCGCAACCCCAAACTGAACAGGTTGGTTGTGGTGGTAGTGGCTTTACCCTGTGTTACAGAGCCTGTTCCTGAATAGCTACCTGAGGCTGTGGTTACATTGGAATCGCTTGTACTACAGGAAAGAACAAGACCTACGGCAAAGGCTAAGCAAGTGATTCGGAGCGTTGGGAAATGGTAAATCATGAAAATAAATGTTGAATGATAAACGATTAGACGATTTTGAATCTGTTTCCCTACGCTTTTGCCTCAAATTTTAGAAATGGTTACCGTTGGAATAGAGAAGTAATCAAAAAGCCAGACTCAAGTCTGGCTTTTTGATTACTTCTCTATTCCAACGGTAACCATTTCGGATTTGTATTTGTACCAGTATTCGATTAGGTCCGCTATCAATCCTGTCCAGCCGGTTTGGTGACTAGCGCCCAGGCCCATTCCATTATCGCCGTTAAAATACTCATAGAACAGGTACAGACCCTGGAAATTCGGGTTGTCCTGTAAAATTGGATCCGCTCCGTAAGCCGCAATCCGGCCATTTTCGTCGCGTCGAAAAATGTTTATAAGGCGTTCGGTAACGTGCATAGCGGCTTCTTTTAGGCTCATCACCTGCCCTGAATTGGTAGGGTATTCGACTTCGAAATCATCGCCATAATATTGGTAAAATTTCAGGAGCGAGTCGATCAGCGGAAAATTAAGCGGAAACCAGATCGGACCACGCCAGTTGGAGTTTCCGCCAAACATGCTCATTTCCGACTCGGCCGCTACATAACGAACCTGAAAAATCTCGCTGTTCAGTTCAAACTGGTAGGGCGTTTTTTCGTGGTATTTCGATAAGGCCCGGATGCCGTAGTCCGATAAAAATTCGGTTTCGTCGAACATCCGTTTCAGGATCATCTTCATGCGGTGGCCACGCAGCAGGCTAAGCAGGTGCGTTTCGCCCTTACCTGGTTCGTGCCAGCGCGATACCAGCGAAGCCAGGTCTGGGCGATTGGTCAATACCCATTCAACCCGGCGTTTAAAGTCAGGGAGTTTGGAGAGCAGGGCTTCGTCCAGAATTTCGACCGCAAATAAGGGAATCAAGCCAACCATCGACCGGATTTTAAGGAGCCGGGCATTGTGGTCGGGCATGTGTAGTACATCGTAATAGAACTGATCGACTTCGTCCCAGAGGCTGATATTCTTGCCACCCAGGTTATTCATGGCCGAGGCAATGTGTAGGAAGTGCTCGAAAAACTTGCTGGCCATGTCCTGATAACTAGGCCGGGTCAGGGATATTTCACAGGCAATTCGGAGCATATTGAGCGTGTACATGGCCATCCAGCCTGTACCATCCGCCTGCTCGATACGCCCCCCCATGGGCAGCGGCTGACTTCGGTCGAATACTCCAATGTTATCCAGCCCCAGGAAGCCACCGCCAAAGATATTGTTCCCCGATACATCCTTCCGATTGACCCACCAGGTAAAATTGAGCAGGAGCTTATGGAACACGCGTTCCAGGAAGTTCACATCACCCACTCCGTTCATGTCGCGGTCGATCTCGTATACCTTCCAGGTTGCCCAGGCATGCACAGGCGGGTTGACATCACTGAAATTCCACTCGTAAGCCGGAATTTGTCCATTCGGGTGCATGTAGTATTCCCGAAGGATAACGGCAAGCTGGCGTTTGGCGAAATGAGGGTCCAGTCGGGCCAGGGTTAGCGTATGGAAAGCCAGGTCCCAGGCCGCAAACCAGGGGTATTCCCACTTGTCGGGCATGGAGAGAATATTGGCCGTGTACATATGCCGCCATGTTTCGTTGCGGGCATACACGCGACCCTGAAACGGAACCGGCATTTTAGGGTCGCCTTTGAGCCACTCGTTGACATTGTAGTAGTAAAACTGCTTGTTCCAGAGCATACCCGCATAGGCTTGCCGCTGGATGGCCCGCAGTTCGGTATCCGCCACATTTTTCTGGAGCTCGGCGAAAAATGCGTCGGCTTCTTCGAGTCGTTTGTTCCAGATCGCATCGAAATCGGCGAAGGGATGGGTCAGATGTGTCTGGTCGCTGAACCGTAGACGAACCTGGATGCTTTCGCCTGCCGGAACTTTTCGGGTATATTGAGCCGATGCCTTGGTTCCGATCTGATTGGGGTTGATAAACCCTTTTCGCCCACCTGAAACGATGTAGTTATTAATACCATCTTTCGGGTATTTCGACACATTGGGACGGCCGTAGAGCCGTTCGGTATTCGTATCGTTATCGCAGAAAAGCAGTGCGTCAGCCTCTTCGCAGTAGAGTTTATATTTGCCCAACTGCTTGTGATTAACCTCGATCTGGTTATTGGCGATGCCATTCAGCATGGGCCGGGTGTTGTACTGTTCGTAGCCCCAGGCCCAGGTATTCCGAAACCAGATGGTGGGCAACAGCGTCAACGGGGCCTCTTTGTCTGAGCGGTTGTGGGCGGTTACGGTTACCAGCCAGTCATTTTGATCGGCCTTGGCGTATTCGATAAAAATATCGAAGTACTCATTTTTATCGAATATCCCGGTATCGGTCAGCTCGAATTCGGGGGCCTGACGGTCCCGACGCATGGTTTCGATAATCAGTCGGTTGTAGGGGTATTCCTGCTGCGGGTATTTATACAGCATTTTCATGTACGAGTGGGTAGGTGTACTGTCCAGATAATAGTACAGTTCCTTCACATCTTCGCCATGATTGCCTTCGGGCCCGGTCAGGCCAAACATCCGTTCTTTCAGAATATTGTCTTTGTGATTCCAGAAAGCCAGCGCAAAGCAAATGTGACCTTTGTTATCGGAAATACCGCCGATGCCTTCTTCGCCCCAGCGGTAGGCTCGTGAGCGGGCCATATCGTGCGACACAAAATTCCAGGCATCGCCATACGGACTGTAATCTTCACGAACCGTACCCCAGGCACGTTCAGAAAGATAAGGCCCCCATTTTTTCCAGCCTTTGTTATCGGCTCGTTCGTAAATGCGTTCGCGTTCAGCAGTAGGCATAATAATGTCGTCAGAATGTTCACCCTTGTGGCGGGTACCTTAGGTCACGGTAGATATAAGCGTCAAATATAGTATGCGTGCCGAGGATTTAGTAGAAAAATTTTGTACGTGGTGACCGTTAAGTTTAGTGAGTCTGGCTTTATGAATCAGGTATATACAACGGATGGGAGTCGGGAATATAGCCACAATTTGGTAACCAGATAGCCGGTCGAAACAAGTAAAATCAGAATTTAGACGTAAAACGAGTTTGTGTTGTCACGTACTCGTAGGTAAGTTATACCAATTCATGTAATTGGACAACTAAACGCTTCCTGAAGTTTGTTTGTCCATCTGGGGAAGGCGGAGGTATTAGCCGATAGGTAGAAACGTTTGGAAAGCTTATGTACCAATCCGGACGTATATTTGGTGTATCTGAATACGGAACAAATGAACCCTCAACCCAATAATCCATTACACGGAAAAACGCTGGAAGCCATTCTGACCGAACTGGTAGACCATTACGGCTGGGAACGATTAGGCCGAAAAATCAGGATCAACTGCTTTGTCAGCAACCCCAGCATTAAATCAAGCCTGACCTTTCTACGCAAAACGGACTGGGCCAGAAAACAGGTGGAGGAGCTTTATCGGCAACTGATTGGTCACTGACTACCCTGAGTTTTGGCTATTCAGCCGTCAGTTTCAGTATATCCTGTAGCAGGGCGTCGGTCATACTGGGCCGTTTGGCATTGTCATCGACAATCTGTCCTTTTTTATTGATCAGGATATACCGGGGAATACTCTGTATGCCAAAATACTGAACGGTCCGCGATTTCCAGCCGCCTGTCGAAAGCCCCTGTTCGCCCTGGAGCTGAAGTGTGTTAAGGGCACGCTTCCAGACGTCTTCGTTATCGTCGATCGATAGATAGAGGAAGACGATCTGCTCCTTCTGTTTTTGGGTAAGGCGTTCCTGGAGCTGTTTGGAAAAGGGAAATTCAGCCCGGCAGGGGCCACACCAGCTTGCCCACACATCCAGATAAACGACTTTTCCTTTAAAATCGTCGAGTGTAACGGGTTCGCCCGATTGATTAACGAAGGAAAACGTATTCGGGGCTATCGTCCGTTTTTTAGAGGCTGTTGCGATGGGTTCATCTTTTCGGGCCATTACCTCACCACAACGGGTTTTTACAGCCATGGCATACCCTGCCGGATTGGGCGTAGCGTTGAGCAGGTTGAAGACATCCCGTACCGACGAAGGGGTGGCTTTCTCACAGTTTTCGACCAGCAACCGGGCCAGCGCATACTGATAGGGTTTGCCGGTTAAGTGCTGGCGGGCAAACGACGCTTTATCAGGCAGGCTGGTCTGGATGTCGGCAGTTGTATATTTTACGAAATTCCGGGCTTTGGCATTAAAGTAGGTAACGTAATAAAACAGAAAATTCTGGTATGAATCGGCTGGTAAAGCGGATTCGTCGTTGACATTGAGTGTTGCTAACTCCTCAACCATCACAGACGGCAGTGCATTCAGGCTGGTCAGACTGGGCTGTGCGTTTCCACGGATGATCGGATACGCCAGCAGCGAATGCCAGTAGTTCCAGCGAATACGGGCCTCAACAAATTTCCGAAACGAATCCGAAAACGCACTCTCCTTCGGATGGGATTTGTAGAACGCCAACTGCGCCTTGCGGGCGTCGAACAGGCCCATTTCCCAGGCATCGATTCCGGTTGCCTGTAGTTTCGCATACTGGCTGGGAGCATCGTAATCGGCCTTGAATTTGCTGGCAAACTCAGTCAGGAATTCTTTTTCGGAGGCACTGGTGAATAAAGTTTCCGGCTGGGGGCCCTGGTAAAGCGATTGCGCCAGGCTGTAACGGAATCCCAGAAAAATAAGTAAGAGTATAAAACGGTACAGGTTCATCAACATTGGCAGGATTAAATGGGATCGAACACGGATTGTCATGATTTTTATGAGTAATTAGGATCAAGGTGAATCATAACAATCTGCGTTCGATCAAGCATAGGCAAACTTCATTCCAGAATCAGTCTTTTATGGCTGCCAGTACACGTTTGATCAATTCATTGGGGTTTCCGTTATGCCATCGCCAGACAATCACAATATCGTGCTCCGGGTCGATCCAGATGGTATTGGAACCGGCACCGATGGCAGCATAACTCGTAGCCGGGGCGTCGGGCCAGGCTTTTTTACCCGTTGAACTGGTGCCCGTGTTGAGCCACCACAGATACCCATAGTCGGGGCCATGCGGGCTGGGCGTAGTGGCCTGCCGGACCCAGTTTGAGGAAACAATCTGCCGATTGGCCCAGCGACCCTGGCGCAGAAACAGGTAGCCAAAACGCGCTTCATCGCGGGTGTTGATCCAGAGACCACCCCCCCAGCGAGTACCACCGCTCACCGAAGGCATCGACTTACCATCGACTTCGGCTACAGCATTCGGGTAAGTGACGTATTGCCAGGTATCGGAAGCGCCAATTGGATTCATGATTTCATCCCGGACAACCGCTGGAAGTGGCTTTTTCCATAAACGCAGCAGCGACAGGGCAAACCGATTAATCCGAACATCATTATATTCGTAAAAGGTGCCTGGCTTCTGTAACGTACGCGATTTACGTTCGCCTTTGCCAAAGGCCTCTTTCCCTACGAAATCACTGTTCTTACCCCACAGACTACCTTCCCATTCGCTGGTTTGGGTGAGGTGATTTTCCCAGGTGATCGGTTTATTCTGCTCCGAATCATAGCCACCATCGTGAATGAGTTTGCCAACCGGATCATGGATATCCGGAATCATACCCCGTTCGATCGTAATCCCCGCTACCGTCGACAATACGCTTTTGGCTACACTATAGGTAGGGTCCGGGTGTTGGGTATCTCCCCATTCGGCAACGATGTAGCCATGCCGGAGAACGATGCCATTGGTTGCCGCCCGGCTGGAAGGCATCGGGCCTAACAGCTTCCCAAAGATTTCTTCCTGCGTCGAAAAATTGGGTGTCATCTGAGTGGTTTCCATTGTTTTGGCAAATGCAACTGCCTGATCCAGCAGAGCTGCGTCCATTCCTACTTTGTCGGGAGCACGATGTTCCCAGTCACCTTTGGGCGGGTAATAAACCGATTGGCTTACGGGAGGGCGATGGCAGGCTACCAGCACCGGTAGTACGAGCAGAAAGAGGGCTGATTTTTGGAAGAAAGGATGAGGCATACCGAAAAATTGGTAGATTATTGATGAATCGATCAGCTAGAAAGAAGCATAATCATATTGCCACTAAAGATAAGGCGGAATCCTGAACAACGGCGCATCGATCCGATTGGGGCCTTTAGAGAGACCGTGACGCATAAAAAACGTCTCGCCGGTTCAGAGACAGCGAGACGTTGTATAGAGCCAGGCGCAGTGATTTAGCGTCGGGCTGGACGAAGAACTGTAAACTGTTGTTGAAGCAGATAATACCCGCCGAACAGAATCGTGTTGAAAAACAGATCGCCAAATACGCCGTTCAAAAAGAAAGAACTACCCTCATAAAAGGCTAGTCCGGCTGCATAGCAACCCATGAGGCCAGGCATCGTTTGGGGATAGTATGAGCTACCGTACCATACGGCAAAGTTGGTGATTAGAAAAAACAGGATCGACGAGGTGACAGAAGCAATGGCAATGCGGCTGACCGATGGCTTTACGGAATTGATTCCTCGTCCGGCCCAAAGACCAAGCAGCCAGGTCAGTAGAAAGCTGGTATAAACCGCGCCCATGCTACCGTGAAAGCCAATCAGCGCGTCGCTCAGGAGCATAGCTATCAGGGGTATGGCCAGCCCCAGCCATTTCCGTTCGAACGTAGCAGCCCCAAAAAGGGCTACAGCAGCTACCGGCGTAAAATTAGGCCAGTGGGGTAGCAGACGAAACAGGGCAGTGGAAAGAACAATGACCGAGAGGGTAGTCAGTCGAGTCTGGAGTGGCTTCATTAGTGTACAGTCAGCGATTAATAAACGAATTCAGACGACCCGGTCAATTGATGAAAACCATTTCAGTCGACCGGATCGCTGCAAAGGTAACGCCAAAACAGATAACAAAAGCGCTATCACAAAAGTAGCGGTGCAGTTTAAGAAGTAAACATGTTGAATAGTTTGACGAAGGAAGGGTAGTAAGACCTGAAAACCGTACAGCTCCTAAACAGGTTTATAGAAGATACACAGGCAATCAACCATGAAAACCATACTGGTATCCGACATAAACTGGCACGACATGTTTGTGCCTGGTATGTCGATTTGGGAAGTAATCATTCGCGGAACGATCACCTACTGGTTCTGCTTTCTCTACATCCGGTTTTTCCGGCGTGGAGCTGGTCAATTGGGCATTAGTGACTTATTACTGATTACGCTGATCTCGGATGCTGCCCAGAACGCCATGGCTGGTGACTACACATCCATTACCGAAGGGTTTATACTGGTCGGTATCCTGGTAACCTGGGATTATGCCATCAATTGGCTGGGGTACCGGTCTGTGTTCTTTGCCAAAATAGGGGAGCCCGATCCTGTTTTATTGGTTAAGAATGGAGTAATGCTGCGGCAGAATATGAAGAAAGAACTCATCACTGCATCGGAACTGATGGGGATGCTGCGGGAGCAGGGCATAGAGCAACTCACCGACGTAAAGTCCTGCTACATGGAAAGTAGTGGAAATATTAGTGTGATAACACGATAAAAAAACCATTCATCAGTTTTTATTACCACTCATCCTTGATTACTACCTTTGGTTTTTATTTAGATAGTTGTCTAAATGATTAATTAGATATTTGTCTAATAATTTAATTGCCTGCTGATGAATACCCTTTTCAAAGCCTTAAATGACCCAACTCGCCGGCAAATACTAGACCTGTTGCGCGAGGGCGACCTGAACGCTGGTGACATTGCCGAGCGGTTCGATATGACGAAGCCCAGTATCTCGCACCACCTCGATTTGCTGCGGCAGGCCGGGTTGGTGGAAGCCACCAAGCAGGGCCAGTTTGTGAACTACTCCCTGAACACGACGGTAATGGACGAATTGCTGGCCTGGTTGCTTAGTTTTCAGAAAGCACCCGAGGCAGAGAAAATACCCCTCAAAAATACCCCCTGAATCGATTGATAACCAATGTCGTTTAACATCATTATTAACCATGAAAACAACCTCCACGTCTACCGAACTGCTGATGATCGGAACTCTGCTGGCTCCTTTCATCTATCTGGCCATCATCTGGAATCAGCTTCCGGCCCAGATCATTACCCATTATGATTTTGCTGGTAATCCCAACGATTCAATGCCGAAGGAGACGGCAGCGGTCGTGATGGGGGCTGTATCGCTGGTTTTGTATCTTACCCTCCGTTTTCTACCCAGCATTGACCCCAAAGGGCGCTTGCAAACCACAAACTATGAAAAACTCCGGTTTGTGGTGGTGCTGGCCTTTGCCTCCATCGTTGGCTGGATCTGGTACACGGCCCAGCACAACGTAGCGCAGCAATCGGTACTGATTCCATTATTTGCCATATTGGGCATTATGCTGGCAGGCATCGGCAATTATATCACCACCGTAAAACCAAACTGGTTTGTGGGCATTCGCACCCCCTGGACACTCGATAGTGAGACGGTCTGGCGGAAAACACACCGCATGGCTGGTCGGCTGATGGTCGTGGGTGGCTTGTTAAGTGCGGTATTGGCACTGGTCGTACCGATGCCGTATGGACTCTGGGTCATTATGGGTATTATTTTACTGGTTTCATTCATCCCCGTCGTGTATTCGTATATCTATTACCGTCAGGAGAAAAAGCATCAGTTAAACTAAGCCGTCCATTAACGGCTCGTAATCGGGTCGCTACTTAGTCGGATATCCTTCATTTTTCATTCATCATATTGCTATTTACACGTATGAATCGGTTTTTCATTATAATCTATTGCCTGCTGGGCTTTGCATGGAACGCATTGGCGCAAACCGAAGAGCCATTACAGTATAAAATCCAGGTACCCGCCGGGGCTGATCTGACGCTTGAGGGAACGCTCACCTTGCCTGATCAGGCTAAAAAACCGTTTCCTGTTGTTTTGCTGATTGCAGGTTCGGGACCAACTGACCGGGATTGCAACAGTGTATACGGGCTGAAATCAAATGCGTTTAAAATGCTGGCCGACAGCCTTGTACAGAAGGGCATAGCTGTAGCCCGTTACGACAAACGGGGCTCGGGTACGAATCTGAAAGCAGCGGCAGCGGCCATAAAGTCGGAAGAGCACCGATTCGATTTTTATATCAGCGATGCCGTCGGGTTTGTTCGACAGCTACAAGCCGACAAGCGCTTTTCGAAGGTGTTTGTGGCAGGACATTCGGAAGGCTCGCTAGTGGGTATGTTGGCGGCCGAGGAAGCCAAAGTGGCCGGATTTATATCCATAGCAGGGGCAGGGCGAAACATTGCTGAGGTGATGAAAGAACAGGGCCGAATGGCCGGTAATCCGAAGGAATTACAGGCTGAGGTCGATGGGGCACTGGATTCATTGCGGGCCGGGCATACGATTCACCCGAAACATCCGATTCTGAGAGCCCAGCTATCGCCGAAATCACAGCCTGGGCTGATTTCCTGGATGCAATACGATCCGGCGCAGGTGCTGAAAGCATTTCAGGGGCCCGTGCTGATCGTGCAGGGAAAAAAAGACCTTCAGGTAGCTGTTACAGATGCCGAACGTCTGAAATCCGCCCGACCTGATGCCCAGCTTGTCTACTTTGATCAGATGAACCATGTGCTGAAAAACGTTGCGGGAACGGATAAAATGGAAAATTTTAAAACCTACAATGAGCCCTCCTTACCCATTACACCCGGTTTTGCGACGGCCCTGGCTCAATTTATCAATCGGAAGAAGTAAGACTAAACTACCGGCGTCCAGAATCGACACCATCGGATGACCACTCATGGCTAAACGTGACCACCACGGGTGAACAATGCCTATTAATTAGCCGAATAGTGTTGCAGATAGGCAATCAGGCGTTCGAAGTGCATCTGCTCGTATGGGTTCTGCGTCTGGTGAATAAGCAAATGCCGATAGTAATCGACCAGATCGTCGAAGTTCGGGTTGTGATTCAGGCGGGCGGCAATCAAGCCCTTGTAACAGCGGTGGGTCTGATTGTAGACGTACCGACAGGGTTCATCAAGGTACTCGTTCAGCAGCCGGTCCAGAGTTGGGAGAGAAGCCGCTGTAGCCAGAAAGTCGAACCCCTGGGCACTGAAAAAATCCTCGATCTGCGAACAAACCTGCGAAAGGTCGGCTTCCGAATGGATTTTATACCGGGCCTTCTGAAAGCCAACGAATCGGCTCATGGACAGAATGAGGGTATTGGCGTCTGGCCGAAGGTCGGGTTGATTGTTCAAAAATTGCTGGGCAATCTGTTCAACCTGTTCATGGCGACACCCAAAGTTGACTTCCAGCGTAGTATCGTCCGGGTAAAAGACTGAGGTTAAAATAATGTTCTGGAAGCCATTGCTGGTGACCCGTCGGAACTGTTTTTTTTCAGTCAGTAAGGCATACGCATGGTCCGAAAAGAAGGGGGCCAGGTGCTGGTATAGGTTCGTTTCAAACGACGTGATTGTCATGATTGACAGACAGGCTTATCGATTCGGGTAAAAGCCTAACCCGATAACGGATCAAACTGACTTTTGTTGGTAAAATTCGCCGAAAAATATGAATAAAAGCAATAGATCTGATTGAGTGGGAAACCAGAAAAAGCCTGAGCCTGAGTCACTCAGACGATGCCACAAATCTGACGAATAGTATAGGGCGAATTGATGGAAGTAGCGACGAACTAACTGCTGGTTTTATTGGTTACCTACTACACGCCCATCAGGGAGTCGATTTGGGGACGACCGGAATTGACAGCTTGCTGAGGTCGCGTGTAAGCATGCCGGGAGTTGGCGGAATTTCCCGACCCGAACAAATCGTCAAAACAATAACTGGCGAGTATAACTACGCCATGGCTGCTTAATCCGGAGGATTAAACAATAGCCATTGTCTCCCCGGCCTACGTGCTGCCGGCTGGATCAGGAGGCATCGAAACGCAGCGCTGGCTCGGTTTATGGTGTTAACGGCCGAATGAGAAACAAGCACCTACGGATGAGGTTTGGTTTGGTACACACCGGGCCGATTCCCGACAATCTTAAGGGTACCTAAGCATGTAGAAAGCGCGTCGGTTTCCTTGACTGGACGAGGGTTCAAATCCCTCCGTCTCCACCCAATAAAGGCCTGTAATTCATTGAGTTATGGGCCTTTTTCTGTATGTAAATTTCTGTATGGCAAAATCGTGTCAAAACGAATTGGGTAAAGCCAAGATTGGGGATTTTCAGTTGGGTGAATTTCCCTGGAAAGAGCCCAAACTGTCTAAACCTATGAATGACGATCTGTCGAAGCAATGGGCTGTCGTCTACGGGCCAACCAGCATCGAGGACACTTTGCCGAGTGGGGTGGGAATAATGGGGTCTTTGCGGTAAAGCTGTGTATTGCGCTGGGGAAATCGTTGCCATCTCCCCAGGTTATGAGATCGCCATCGGGCGTGGCGTTCTGGGTCCTGTCGGGAACGACTACCGTTGGTTTGCCGCCAGACTGGGGCTGAACTGCCCCCTTTCGCCTGGTGGGGTTTGTTGTTTTCGAGGGCAACACTGATGCCCAACTGGGGCAATATGGCCACGTCAAACCATTCCATGTCCATCAGGCAGGTAACCTTGTGGAACGAGCCATAAAGACCTTTTTTTAAGTAGGATTCAGTTTTTAGGCCGCCAGGTGTAAATAGCAGAGTGCGTTTCAAACACACCATCAACAGGATCGCTAATCAGGTTGAGCCAACCAGCTTTCCCAAATTCAGCAATGGCTCTCTGTTTACTGCTCGAAGAGATTGGCGTTAGCTGCCCCGTCCATTCATCACAGACTACGATGTAACGTCCGTTGATTTGGGTATAGAATAAGGGTGGGTTATTTTTCCACAGATTTAGCAGGTAGTAGTTATCATATTCTGTCCGTATCCGATAACTGATGGCGTTACTTGAGCGAACTCGTGGAATAATCACGTTGATAACCCCAAGCTTGGCAAAAAATGATTCAGGGGTTTTGGTGAGTCGAAACTGAATATATTCGGGAATGACTCGTAGCAGGAAGGTATCTTGAATGCTAGCTCGCTGTAATTGTAATGAATCGGCGATAATAGGATTCTGGGCTTGTCCTGTTTTAAGCAAGCATGATAAGCCCAGTAGAATAATTAGCTTTTTCATATCTTGAAATTCAAGTTATCATAATGGCAGTGGCTGTTGCAAAAGTCTGGATGAAGTCAAATGACCCTGATTCGTGGCTTCGAACCGGATCATTCATTCGCTAAAAGTTGGCTGTTTATCGAGCAAGTTCGCGGTTGTTCCGACTTTTGCAACAGCCACGGCACTTATACAACAAAAGAGAGTAATCGTCTTTTATACACCATGACAATTAAAGTGATTTGTTTTTTAGCGTTTAGCTGTACCATTTTTACTCAAGCTAAAGCTCAAATAGGCTTAGGTACCATATCCACCGATTTAAAAGGCCGAGTTGTTACTACTTATAAGTTGATCGACCCAGATGGTAATCAAATACAAACTTATCTGGGAAGCCCTTTTCTAGGTGATCACGTTTGGCACCCTGGAGCACTAATCTATAGAGATCAGCAGCAACGTCCCGGTCAGATAGCCTACAATCTTGTTCTGAATCAAATTCAATATCGGTCTACTGATTCGTCAGCGGCTATTACCGCTCTGCCTGATGAGTTTATAGTTGAAGGGGAGCGGTTTGTTAGTGCCCCTCTAAAAGGAGTAGTAGGTAATCAACTCACCTACTTTCAGGTACTTTACAGCGGAACAACTACATTGTTAAGACGATACCGTAAACGGTTTATGTTATTGGATCGTAATTCGTATGGTGTCAAGACCGCTTATGATGATATGTTTAACGGCCAGTATGTTGCTTCCCAGGAGCTATTCATATTGACAAAGGGCGGTGAGCCTCAACTGGTGGCGTTGACAGTAAAATCGATCACCAAAGCGTTAAAAGGGCTTGACCCTATTCTGGCGAAACAGGTGGATTCTAGTCCCCTGACAGAAGACACACTCATCTATATACTCAAAGAGTATGATCGATCTACCAAGTAGAAGGCCGGTAGATAAGGCTATGTCTTAGAAATATGCAAATGTCTAGTCTACAGTAATTTAGGGCTATTACTAGGCCTGTTCTATTAAACGTAGCATATAATAGAAACTCATCATTAGCTATTTCAACTTATTATCCTGTTTGAGACGGTTTAACAAACGGGGGTCATTCCGTGGATCAACAACAGGGCCACCTGGAGCAAGTTTCATTACATACACCAATAACGTCTTGTTATCACTTGTTTTGTCTACTACAATGATTGGTGAGATGATCTAATTAATCGGCACAGTTTCGATTTTTGCAACAGCCACTAGAAATATGTTAAGGAAACTTAGGAAGAATTAGTTTATTCAAGCAGTTCATCCTTTCTGGTAAAAGTACTAATCTGCTTAGAAGCTATGGCCTATAGAAAGGCCCAGCCAAGGCTGGAATCCAGCGGTAGTAATAATCGGAACTCTAATTGAACTTAAATCAATTAGAGGAGTAAAACCAGCACGCACCATTAAACCTCCCGTTGGCTTTTGATAGCGATAACTTAGCCGAGGGATGGCCAGTAAAAAGTAATTCCTTGAACCCACTAAGGAGGGTTCAATAGTATTCTTAGTAACCCCCGTTAATCCAATCCCAAAATCACCGTGGTGATTGCCTTTTCCTACCAAAGTGAACAGCTCACCAATTAGGACTAGATTGCCTGGGATATTTCCAAAATAGGAGGTGCCTACTCGAAAACCATACGCCTGCTTTTCTGTTATGAGCAAAAGCCGTTCGTAATTAAGAGAGTAAAACCCGCCCGCCCCTAACCCCTCTAAATAGATGGTATTACGTGATCTAAAGGGGGCTTTTTCAATTCGCTTCTGAGCTATTCCAATTAAAGGTAAGCAAAAGCAAAGAAGGATTGGTAAGTATCTCATAATTAGCTGGTTGAAAAATGTGGAAATAATGTTATCACTGGTAACAAAGTAAGAGCTAATTTAACGTGATTGGGCTTTTCTTGCTTTGTTTTATGTAAAGTTGAGTCAATTTCTTTTTACCAGTACCTTTATTTTTCCTTTACTCAGATGGACAGGTGTCACTCGTCCAGTACTATCCAGTAAGCTCAAATCGAACTTGCCTTCCAAAAGACCAGTGCCTTGATCATATTGGGTAATCTCAATCCAACCAGTCGCTTTTTGGTATGCTTGTGTAGCCATTCCAGAAGTCCCCAACACGACATATTTCCCCTGAGCGCCTACCTTTTCAAAAGAACAAAGGTCAGGCTTTGACAGATCATAATATCCCTGTTTGAGCGGTATATCGGTGAAGGTCAGGATTTGGGTAGGCGCGCAATCGCCTTTACAACCTGTCACTTTTTTAGAACGCGTTCTAGCTGATCCCGGATAAGGTAAATCTGTTTTGAGAAACAAATTAAATCGCTCCTGTGAGCATAAATCTTTTTTAGTCGTAGGCGTACCCGAGGCAAACCAAGTGGATCGCTCCAGGGAAGCTTTGACAGGATAGGAGCTTGAACAGGCTGAGCAGAGCGCTACCGAAACGGCTATTGCTACTTTCAAAATCATGGTGGAATACGGTTATATGATCTGTAATATATTAGCCAAAGTATGAAACGTCAGTCAAAATACTGTTTTATTAAGCGCCCGTTTTAGGGAAAGATGCAAGATCATCCAATCAATAGAATCGTTTATGATTAATAATCTCAAATGGCTTTGCTGCATGGCCAAGTCGGTGCCTGTCTGACGGCCTTTGGCATTTCTATTGAACCAAATAAGGCACTCCTGTTTCGGCGCTATGCCCCAGTGATTTGGTAGGGAGGCAGGCGATATTAATGCAGGTGCCGCCATACATCAGAGCCGACTGTTCGATCAATGCTACCTGCCAGCCTTCGCGGGCCAGATAAGCCGCTAGTGTTTTTCAGCAAAGCTGGAAAAGAAACTTGTTGTTCGAAATCGCTCTGGTAGGCCTCCGTATATAAAAAAGATTGGCTTGTAAGTTTATTTTCTAATTATAACTTTGCAATACAAAGTTCTTTTTGTTGTGTTAATTTTATAGCTACCAATAAACCAAACCGAACGTGAAAAATGATATACGGACTCATTTGAATGAGCCCACGCAACTCGAAAAATTGTACCGGGCCAATAAGGTTGCCTTTAAACAGGATTTTGATCAACTGTACCCGGAATTAAAAGGCAATACACTTGCCGATTTCTGGCAGGCACGATTGCATTACGAAACCGATGAGATCAACTGGGGGACAAACCGGGAGTTAGTCGTTCTCATGCTACTATCGCTGGTCGCCGGTATGCTGGCAAAGCTCCCTGCATTCGTATCAATCGACCAGACGTTTTTTTATTCCAGAAATGTTGGGTTCATCGTTTTCCCTGCGTTGATGGTCTACTTTGCCTGGAAAAATTCATTGCCGATGCGGAAAACAGGCGTATTGGCAGTTTTAACGCTAATCGGCCTGGTATTTATCAATACCTTCCCTGATGTAAAAAAGAGCGATACCCTGATGTTGTCGTGTCTCCATATACTCCTATACCTTTGGTCGATACTCGGGTTAGCTTTTGTGGGCGACTGGCGTAATGCCAATGAGAAGCGGCTCCGCTATTTAAAATATAACGGTGATCTTATTGTAATGACCGCGCTCATTCTAATGGCAGGTGGGATTATGACAGGTATAACTATTGGGCTTTTTGAACTAATTGGTCTGTCTATTCAAAAATTTTATTTCGAAAACGTGGTCGTTTTTGGTCTGCCTATTGCCCCTATTTTAGGAACCTATCTTACCCAGACCAATCCCCAATTGGTTGGTAAAGTTTCGCCGGTGATTGCCAAACTGTTCAGCCCCCTGGTCTTAGTTATGCTGGTTATTTACCTGGCAGCAATCATTAATTCGGGTAAAAATCCTTATAACGACCGTGAGTTTCTGTTGATTTTTAATGGTCTGTTACTCGGGGTTATGGCGATTATATTCTTTTCTATTGCCGAATCGTCAACGAAAAGCCGACCTGAAGTCTGGATACTTCTGCTACTTTCTATGGTAACAATAGTTGTGAATGGAATCGCATTATCAGCTATATTATTCCGTATTTCAGCCTGGGGCATTACGGCCAATCGGGCTGCCGTATTGGGAGGAAATGTACTGATCCTAATTAATCTTGTATTAGTATCGGCGCAACTTTTCAGGGTACTATCAACGAAGAAATCGTTAGCCGACGTAGGTGTTTCCATTGCCTCCTACCTGCCTCTCTACTGTATTTGGGCGGGTGTCGTAACCTTTATATTTCCGTTGCTATTTGGCTATAAATAAGATTTTTACATCCCAATAAGTAAGCCTGGCCTATGGTTTAACTGACTTTTTCGGTAAACCATAGCCAGGCTTACTTATTGAGTAATTGGCCGAATTACTTACGCAGGAAAGGAAGACATCGCTTCAACTATTCTTTTTTATCAAATCGACGGATCTTTAGCCATAAAAGTTACCTCGATATATAAAAAATACTGCATGTGAGTGAACGATGCCGGATAAATAGTGTCTAATTTTTTAGATCATCAGTAAAAGGCATGCTATACATTCCGTAGTTTATAAATTGTCAGAATCGCTTTGCCATCAATTGATTTTAATGTAGCTTCTTTTTAAGGAAGAACTGTTACAAAAGTTGCGTTTTGACGTTCGAATAAAAATTCTTCTGAAATGAATTTGGTTTTTTCGCAAATAGACTCACTATATTTGCGAGCAGACTATACGAAGACAATAAATAGATTATCGAATGAAAGCTAAACAAATTCGATTCTTCTCGCTCGACGAGAATAGCGAGGCTAAAAAAACAAAAAAGAAGAGTGCTGTTAAATCAGCACCGATTACGGGATATATTTCACCAGCCGGTAAGGTTGTTTTTCCGAATAAATCCGCAGTTCAATTAGGGATCGATACGGAGAATAATCGCTTTAAAGTGGGTACGCAGGATGGGAAACGAAAAATCAAATCACTTTACCTAATACCCGGTGCCAGTGAAGACGAAGAAGCGTTTACCCTGGAAAAAGCGGCCAAAAGTTATAGCCTGTCTCTACCTTTTATTCTTCAAAGAGGGGGAATCGATTTCGGAGATACGAAGTATACGTTTACGGTGAAATCTTTTGATTATGAAGAAGGTGTGACTGGGTACGAATTGAAACTGGCTAATCAGAACCCAAAGCCTGAATATACCGGAAAACCCCGTGGCCGGAAGCGTCAAAATCCAATTGCCGAATAATAACTAGTATAAATAACCTGTATAGACTACATTATCTGGCAACCTATACAGGAATAAAAAAGCGGACACATCGTCCGCTTTTTTATTAACGGGTCAATCCCGAAAATAGCTACATAGTGACAAGTTACTAGTCAAAAAAAGTAGAACAGGTGCTGTATTTTTGCGGTATAACCAACGGAATGTCATCAGTTCTGGTAGCTATTTGTTGATATCTGGTTTAAAGAAAACAAGCTGCTAACTCGTGCGTTTTTGAGGTATGACCCGCAATGAACTTGATGATCTTATTCGGCAGGGAGAACATAGTCGATTGGAATTTAAACGGCAACTCTCTTCGGCGGCCCGCATTGCCCGGACGCTGGCTGCATTTGCAAATAGTGGCGGAGGAACGTTATTAATTGGCGTGGCGGATGATGGCAGAATAATCGGTGTGTCATCTGAATTTCGGGAAATTACCACCCTTGAAGAAGCTACCGACCGGCTCATTGAACCTGCATTGACCGTTAGTTATAAAACGCTGGCTCCTGATGGACGTATCGTGCTCATTGTTACTGTTTTGGAAAGTAATGAAAAGCCGCATTATGTGATTCAGGATAAAACAAAAAGAACTATTTATGTACGGGCAAAAGATAAATCGGTTCCGACCAGTAAATTGATTCAGGTTAGCGGTCCAGCTGATGCTGAATTGCTCCAGTCGCCGACCGTACGAACGCTACACCAATATTTACGAAAGAACGACCATATAACAGCCGACCGTTTTGCTAAACTTGTTAATATCTCGGCTTATCGGGCTGGTAAATTACTACGGCAACTGGCCGACAGGGGCGTTGTATTACTGGTGGATAAATCGAGGCCGGTTCGGTATGTGTTGAAACTGGGCGAATAATTTAGCCAACCTATCCACCGATACGCTGGTCTTTGCGAACTTTGCCAATATGACAACAGCTAGTGTGATTACCAAAGAAACGATCGCCCATTTCTTCATGGAACTTCAGGACCGGATCTGTCAGGCGCTGGAAACAGCCGATGGGTCGGGCCGATTCCGGGAAGATGCCTGGGAGAGGCCCGGTGGTGGGGGAGGGCGCTCGCGGGTGCTGAGTGATGGGGGTGTGATTGAAAAAGGGGGCGTTGGCTTTTCAGCCGTACAGGGCGAAGCAACGGCCGCAACCCTGAAAACACTCAATCTGACGGAGCCCGCCAATTTTTTTGCCACAGGAGTATCCATCGTCCTGCATCCCCGCAACCCGATGGTGCCCATCATTCATATGAACGTGCGGTATTTTGAAATGAGTACCGGCCAAAACTGGTTTGGCGGTGGGATTGATCTGACTCCGCACTACGTGGTTGACGAGGATGCAAAATGGTTTCATCATACCTTAAAAACGGTTTGCGACCGACATGATCCGGCCTATTATGCTCAATTTAAATCCTGGGCCGATAATTATTTTTACATCCCCCATCGGCAGGAAACTCGGGGCATTGGCGGTATTTTCTTCGACTATCTGAAACCATCCGACGAGGCTCATAAAGCAGCTTTGTTTGCCTTTGTTCAGGATGTGGGTAATGTCTTTGCGCCAATTTATACGCATTTCATGGCGCAGAATCGGAACCTTCCATTTAGCGAACGGGAGAAAAACTGGCAGTTGCTTCGTCGGGGGCGGTATGTTGAGTTTAATCTGGTTTGGGACCGGGGAACAAAATTTGGACTGGAAACCAATGGACGAACCGAATCGATATTAATGAGTATGCCGCCCCAGGCCAACTGGGTTTATGATTATCAACCCGAGCCGGATAGCGCTGAACAGCAAACCCTAAGTCGGCTGAAAAAAGACATTGACTGGATTGGCCGATAAGTTAGGTAGATACGCAACGGCTGAACAGGCATCTGCGTATAGGTGAAAAAGCTTTATTACATGGTTCGAAAATGCCGGTTCCGATGGGGCCGGCGTTTTTTTGTGCCCTTCGAATCGGTTTACAAATAAACGTCCCGGAATCGGATTGCCACTTACTAAGATTAATGGATGAGGCTAATGGTCAGTTGGTTAGCTTTGCTCTTCACGAAACAGATAAGGGTATGCAAACGGTTGAAGAAGGAATTCGAAATCAGCAGCGAGCGTTATGGAATCAGTTTGCGCCAGGATGGAAAAAATGGGATGAGTTCACCATGCAGTTCCTCAAACCCATGGGTGATGCTATTGTCGACGCGTTGGCGCTCAAGCCCACCGATTCAGTACTCGACATTGCCACCGGAACCGGAGAGCCTGGGCTGACCATCGCATCCATTGTATCGAAAGGCAGGGTAATTGGTACGGATCTGGCAGAAGAGATGCTCACCACCGCCCAGGAGAAAGCGCAGGCTATGGGCCTGTCGAATTACCAGACCCAGTGGGCCGATGTAAGTAGCCTGCCTTTTGATGACGCCAGTTTTGACGCTGTGAGTTGCCGAATGGGGTTTATGTTTTTCCCGGATATGGCACTGGCTGCCCGCGAAATGGCGCGTATACTCAAACCGGGCGGTCGCGTTGCTACCTCGGTATGGGGTGCCCCCGAGCAGAACCCCTGGATCAGTCTCCTGATGGGCATCATCAACCGGGCCTTACAGCTACCACCTCCGCCTGCGGGTATGCCCGGTATGTTTCGCTGTGCAAAACCGGGGTTGATCGCTGGATTTTTTGAGGAGGCCGGGCTTAAAGAGGTTACGGAAACACCCGTTGTCGGGGTGGTTACCTATCAGGATGTGGACGAATACTGGGGAAATAAAACCGAAATAGCCGCTCCGGTGGTCAATGCGCTCAAACAGGCCAGTCCGGCCACCATTGCTCAGATCAAAGAAGAAATATCGGCTCGTTTACGGGCGCAATATGGGGAGGGACCCCTGGCTGTTCCGTTCGGTACATTGATTATCCAGGGGACGAAATGAAAACACTGACGGTCTGCCACGATTTATCGACGGACTTGATACGGAAGCGACATTCTGGCCCCCGGTAGCAGTTTAATCTGCCAATCTGACAGCAATTCAAACATTTTTCCCGGCTGGCATTTGTATTGATAGATAGGTCATGTCTGTCAGTTATTACACAGCTTTCTAAAGAAACTAAATCCAGTTATGGGAAAAATTATTGGTATTGACTTAGGCACCACGAACTCGTGCGTGGCCGTGATGGAAGGTAACGAGCCGGTTGTAATCCCCAACTCCGAAGGAGCCCGGACAACCCCCTCGGTCGTTGCATTTATGGACAACGGCAACGGCGAACGCAAAGTAGGCGCTCCCGCCAAACGCCAGGCCATCACCAACCCGAAAAATACAATTTCTTCGATTAAGCGCTTCATGGGGAAACGCTTTAGCGAAGTATCAAACGAAGTTAAAAACGTATCGTACGATGTACAGAGCGGCCCCAACAGCACCCCACGGGTTAAAATTGGTGACCGTCAATATACACCTCAGGAAATTTCGGCGCTGATTCTGCAAAAAATGAAGCAGACGGCTGAAGATTACCTGGGTCAAACCGTAACCGAAGCCGTTATTACGGTGCCTGCGTACTTCAACGATGCCGAGCGCCAGGCCACGAAAGAAGCGGGTCAGATTGCGGGTCTGGATGTAAAACGGATCATCAACGAGCCAACTGCGGCTGCGCTGGCCTATGGGCTGGACAAGACGAACCATGATCAGAAGATCGCCGTATTCGACCTCGGTGGCGGTACGTTCGATATTTCGATTCTGGAGCTTGGTGATGGTGTTTTCGAAGTAAAATCGACGGATGGCGATACGCACCTCGGTGGCGATGATTTCGACCAGGTGATTATCGACTGGCTGGCCGATGAGTTCAAGAAGGACGAAGGTATCGATCTGCGTCAGGACCCAATGGCGCTGCAACGGCTGAAAGAAGCGGCCGAAAAAGCGAAAATTGAACTGTCGAGCTCGAATGCTACGGAAATCAACCTGCCGTATATCATGCCGGTGAATGGGATTCCCAAGCACCTGGTGCGTTCGCTGAGCCGTTCTAAATTCGAGCAACTGGCCGATTCGCTGATTCAGCGGAGCCTGGAACCTTGCCGTCGCGCGCTGAAAAATGCCGGTATGTCGGCTGGTCAGATCGACGAAGTGATTCTGGTTGGTGGTTCGACCCGGATTCCGAAAGTGCAGGAAGAAGTTGAAAAACTGTTCGGCAAGAAACCGTCGAAAGCCGTTAACCCCGACGAAGCTGTTGCCATTGGCGCAGCGATTCAGGGTGGTGTGTTGACTGGTGAGGTGAAAGATGTACTGCTGCTCGACGTGATTCCACTGTCGCTGGGTATCGAAACCATGGGTGGTGTATTCACTAAGATGATCGACGCTAACACGACTATTCCGACCAAGAAAACGGAAACCTATTCGACGGCTTCGGACAATCAGCCGAGTGTAGAGATCAACGTGTTGCAGGGCGAACGGCCAATGGCGGCTCAGAACCGTCAGTTAGGTCGGTTTATCCTGTCCGATATTCCACCCGCTCCTCGAGGTGTGCCACAGATCGAAGTAACCTTCGACGTCGACGCCAACGGTATCCTGCACGTAACAGCTAAGGATAAAGGTACGGGTAAAGAACAGAAAATCCGGATTGAAGCATCGAGCGGTCTGACCGAAACCGAAATCAACCGGATGCGTGAAGAAGCTAAAGCCAACGAGGCTGCTGATAAAGCCGAACGGGAAAAAATCGAGAAAGTCAACCAGGCGGATTCGATGATCTTCCAGACCGAGAAGCAACTGAAAGAATACGGCGATAAACTGTCGGAGGGAAATAAGTCAGCCATCGAAGCGGCCTTGACCACGCTGCGTACGGCACACGGTTCGCGCGATGCTGCCGCTATCGACAGCGCCATTGAAGGTCTGAACGCTGCCTGGTCGACCGCTTCGCAGGAACTGTACAATGCGACCAATGGGGCAGGGGCGAACCCAGCCGATGGAGCTGGCTTCGGAGGAAACGGAAATGGAGCCAGTCAGGGCGAACCTGCCGGTGACAATGTCTCCGACGTTCCGTACGAAGAAGTGAAGTAAGTCTGAACCGCTCCGGCGGCCCGGCAGGGTTTATCAGACTTTCCTGATCAATCTAATTTTTAAAAGTCCCTTCCACCTCTGGAAGGGACTTTTTTGTGGATAGCTAGCTGTCGATTAATACAATTGACAGCTAGCTATCCACAAAAAAAGGTGGCAACTAAATAAAACGGGGTATAGCACGGAGCCAGCTACCGGATCCGGTTATACCCCGTTTTGGGATGAATGGTTAATTAGCGTTGCTGCCCTGTAGTTGATTTTCGTCGAGCCGGGAGCGTGTCGGTAGTGGCGGCTTTCCGGTTGAGCGATTTCGTGGGCTGGGTGCCATCCGGTGATGCAGCCCGGTTTGGTTTTGGAGTCGGTGGGATAAATAGATACCCTCGTTGCGATCCTTCGTCGGCTACCGTCATACTGGCAGCGCTGGTTTCGGCTGGTCGTCGGCCACTGGTTTCATAACCTGTACCTGTTGAGGCCGTTGAGCCGCCACTCCGCCCACCCGTAGTAGACTGGGCCTGGGTCTGTTGTGCCTGCAGTATGGTGAAGCAAACAGCCATGAAAATTCCTGTTACTTTCATTGGATTAGAGTAGAAAATGTCCCTACTGGCAGTTAACTGGGTAGGGACAAGGATCAAGCTAAGCGCTTATGACTATTACTTCATCGACTTATCGATGGCTGTAATGGCGTCCAGATGCTTCTGGAGCGTTGGTAACGTTTTGGTTGCAAAATCCTTGATGGCGGGGTTCGTTTTGTCGTTTTCGGCCGCCTTCTTGAATTCGTCGATGTCTTCCTTGTGGTCATCAACCATCATGCTTACGTACTTTTTATCGAACTCTTTACCCGACAGCTTTGCCAACTCATTTACATGTTTCTGTTCGTCCTCACCCAGCGTAGCGGGCAGGGTTATATTTTGTGTAGCAGCAATATTCTTTAACTCATCATTGGCCATCGAATGATCTTTTACCATCATGGCGCCAAAGTCCTTCACATCCTTACTGGCTGCTTTTTCCTGAGCCAGCCGCCCTAGTTCAACCTCCATCATACCGCCATTGGCTGCTTTTACCGCAAAATCGGCCGTTTCCTCATCTTGTCCCGTACCCGCATCTTCTTTGGCTTCGTTGGCATTTTCTGCGTTCTCAACGCTGTCTGTATTTTCTGATTTTTTACTGCTGCAAGCCTGAAAGTTGAGGGTACTTACAGCGAGTAACACCATTAAACTTACCTTTTTCATAACGTTATGTAGTTTATTATAAATGAACTGAACGGCAGCAGTGAGACCAATGAGGGCTATAAACTGCCAGAAACGATTGTGCATAAACAACTATCCTGAAGTCGTTAGGTTTGGACTATTCGAGGGAGTGGCGAATTATTAGACAAAATTCTATGTTTCCAGGACAAAATTCTTACGTTTGTATCATGAAATCTTTAGACCGAACAGCCCTCGTTTTTTCAGCCCTCAAAGGCGTTCCAGCGACTCGTTTTTTTGAAATAGCTGACCTGAGCGGCTATAAACGCGAACAACTGGCCGAGGTATTCGATACTTCGCTGAAAACGTTTCAACGGTATGAACGTGAACAAAAGAAACTCAATCCGCAGGATAGTGAGAAAGTACTGAAGATTATGGCCCTTTTTCAAACGGGTGAGTCGGTATTTGGATCGGCAGCGGCTTTTCGTCGCTGGATGGATAAACCCGCCTATGGATTGGGGAATCAGATTCCGTTCGATTTGCTGCATACATCTGGGGGGATCGATCTGATTCTGGATGAATTGATTCGGATCGAATACGGCGACCTGGCCTGATGCGGGTATATCGAATTACCAAAGCGGCCTACGCCAGTCGTCTGGTGGCTTCAGGAGGAGCGGCTCGCTGGAATAGTCGTGGTCAGTTCGTGATTTATACCGCAGCCAGCCGAGCGTTGGCCTGTCTGGAAAATGTAGTGCACCGGAGCGGAGAAGGGCTGCTGGACGATTTTCGGGTGATGCAGATCGAGATTCCTGATGCCGTACCGATGGCGGTGATTCGAGCGGAAACCCTACCAGCGAACTGGTTTGAATTTCAGCAGTACGATGCCTGCCAACGAATAGGAGGGGAGTGGTTGCTGAAAGGGCAGACGGCTATCCTAAAAGTACCATCGGCCATCATACCGTACGAATCCAATTACCTGATTAATCCTGCCCATCCTGATTTTTCGCACATTACGCTGGTCAGTACTGAGCCGTTTGTGTTCGACCCCCGAATAAAGCTGTAGTTCGGCGGCCAAGCCAGGGCTTGGCCGCAACCAATAATAACCCCATCAGCTGATGCACGATCTGCTGGAGCCACGACTCGTATAGCTGCAATCCCCTGTTAATCAGTGCCTACAATCCGTGGCCTCAAAACTTGGTTTTGGGTAGAAAAACGATACGTTTTAGTTGAAATAGAATTGTATTTCAACTGGAAGATAAAAGCAGTATGTCGGTCGATTTATCGGGCGTACAAATAGAGAATATTTGCCTGTTTTTAACGCATTTTCGCCCATTTTTAGGGGTTTATTTCTGTTTTCTCCCGAAAATTTTGTATATTTGTCTATAACGCGGTTTACGCCAATTGTGTAAACCGGAATAGTAATTTTCTGCGAAACTCCTTTGACAAATGGCGGACGAAAATCCCGACCTCGAATCTCCCAGTAACATCATTCCTATTAACATTGAGGACGAAATGCGCGGTGCCTATATCGATTATTCGATGTCGGTTATTATTTCCCGTGCCCTTCCCGACGTGCGTGACGGGCTGAAGCCGGTACACCGCCGGGTGTTGTTCGGAATGGCAGAACTGGGTGTTAGTTACAACAAGCCCCACAAAAAATCAGCGCGTATTGTCGGGGAAGTGCTGGGTAAATACCACCCCCACGGTGATTCCTCGGTATACGATACCATGGTACGGATGGCGCAGGACTGGTCGCTCCGGTATCCGCTGGTCGATGGGCAAGGAAACTTTGGCTCTATTGATGGCGACTCACCGGCGGCTATGCGGTATACCGAAGCCCGGTTGAAGCGGATTGCCGAAGAACTGCTGAACGACATATACAAAGAAACGGTTGATTTTCAACCAAACTTCGACGATTCGCTCGAAGAGCCGACCGTTTTGCCGGCAAAATTACCCAATCTGCTGCTCAACGGTTCCTCGGGAATTGCGGTCGGTATGGCTACCAACATGGCCCCGCATAACCTGACCGAAGTGGTCGATGGAATCATTGCCTATCTGGAAAATACGGACATCACCGTTGAGGAACTGATGCAGTACGTGAAAGCCCCTGATTTTCCGACTGGTGCGACCATCTATGGCATGGAAGGGGTGAAGTCAGCCTTCAAAACGGGCCGTGGCCGGGTTGTTATCCGGGCCAATGCGACCATTGAAGAAAACAAGGGCAAAACCCAGATCATTGTGACAGATGTGCCATACATGGTCAACAAGGCGGTAATGCTCGAAAAAACGGCTGAGCTCATCAACGAGAAGAAGATTGAAGGTATCACCGCTTTCCGGGACGAATCGGATCGGGATGGACTGCGGGTTGTGTATGATCTGCGTAAGGATGCCATCCCCAATGTAGTCCTGAACAACCTCTATAAGCATACGGCTCTGCAATCGTCGTTCAGCATCAACAACGTCGCCCTGGTGAAAGGCCGCCCGATGCTGCTGAATCTGAAGGATATGATGAAATACTACGTCGAACACCGATTCGATGTGGTAACCCGCCGGACCCAGTACGAACTCCGGGAAGCTGAAAAGCGGGCGCATATTCTGGAAGGGCTGTTGATTGCGCTTGATAATATCGATGCGGTTATCAATCTGATTCGTTCCTCGCGCGACCCGGAAATTGCCCGGACGGGTCTGATGGAGCAGTTTTCGTTAAGCGATGTGCAGGCCAAAGCCATCCTGGAAATGCGTCTGCAACGGCTGACTGGCCTGGAACGGGACAAGCTACAGCAGGAGTACGATGAGCTGATGAAGGAGATTGCCGAACTGCGTGCGATTCTGGCCAGCGAAGAGCGGAAGCGGGAAGTAATCAAAGGCGAACTGATCGACATCCGTGCCCGCTATGGTGATGAACGCCGGACGCAGATTAATCCGCTTGGCGATGGTAATATTAGTGACCTGTCGCTGATTGCCGATGAGGACATGGTCATTACCATTTCGCATGAGGGCTATATCAAGCGGACGCCAACTACCGAGTACCGGTCGCAGGGACGCGGTGGGGTAGGTGCGAAAGCGGCTGTTACTAAAGAAGAGGATTTCACGGAGCACCTGTTCACGGCGACCATGCACAACACCCTGATGGCGTTTACCCAGAAGGGACGATTATACTGGGTGCCCGTGCATGTACTACCCGAAGGATCAAGGATATCGAAAGGACGGCCCCTGGCCAACTTTATCAATATCGAGTCTGACGATAAAGTGCGGGC
Source organism: Spirosoma aerolatum (assembly GCF_002056795.1). Lineage (NCBI taxonomy): Bacteria > Pseudomonadati > Bacteroidota > Cytophagia > Cytophagales > Cytophagaceae > Spirosoma > Spirosoma aerolatum. Next base: position 3,819,236 of record NZ_CP020104.1, read on the forward strand.
GGTGATCAACGTGACCGACCTTAAGAATGAGGATTACATCAACAATAACTACATTGTGATGTGTACACGGCAGGGGACGATCAAGAAAACCATGCTTGAAGCCTTCTCCCGGCCCCGCCAGAACGGCATCATCGCCATTACAGTCGATGAAGACGACCAACTGATCGGGGTATGTATGACCAATGGCGATAACGATATTGTGATTGCGTCGAGTGCGGGGAAAGCGGTTCGATTCCACGAAAGCCGTGTCCGGCCGATGGGTCGTACAGCCGCTGGCGTGCGGGGAATTTCGCTGGATGAAGAGGATACAACCGATCATGTGATCGGTATGGTATGCATCGACTCGCAGCAGGCGCAATTGCTGGTCGTATCCGAGAAAGGCTATGGCAAGCGTTCCGAGATCGATGAATACCGCATTACCAACCGGGGTGCAAAAGGGGTCGGTACACTGAAGGTCACCGAGAAAGTAGGTCGACTGGTAGCGATTCTGGATGTGGAAGATGCCGACGATCTGATGATCATTAACAAATCGGGAATTGCCATCCGAACCCCGGTAGCGGATATCAGTGTCATCGGACGAAATACGCAGGGCGTTCGGCTGATTAGTCTGCGTGATGGGGATGAAATCTCGTCGGTTACCAAAATTAAACAGGAAGAAGGAGAGGAGGATAGTACCACTCCCTCTGAACCTGAAACGGATGTTACTGAATAAAAAGGTATAAGTAATTCAAAACGAGTAAATTGAGCCGTCTGTTTGATTTTTATATCAAAACAGACGGCTCAAACAATTTAGAACCTGTCATGCTTATACAGACAGATTCCGTAATTTCGTTTCTTAAATAATAACACAACCCCGATTTACACATGAAACAAGTTCTGGTAATTCTCCTCGCGTGCAGCCTGACATCTGTAGGCGTTCGCGCCCAGCAAGGCAATGCCGTTGATGCAGCTATGCTGGATAACCTTAAAAAAGAAAAGGAAAAAAGTGACAAGGATATAACCGATGCCAAGGCAGGAGCGAAGGCCAGCACCTGGATGGATCGCGCAAAAACATATCAGAATATTGCTGCGGGTGGCAATATCAAGATCGATTCAGCAGCTGCGTCGACAGCCTACGAAGCCTACAAAAAAGTAATTGAACTGGACAAGGATAAAAAAGGTGGTCCAGGTAAATTAGCTAAAGAAGCAGAAGAGGCTCTGAAAAGCCCGAACCTGTACAGTGCCTTTATGCAGCAGGGGGTAGCTAAGTTTCAAGCCAAGAATTTCCCTGATGCCATTAAAGCGATGTCGATGGCTGGAGAGATCAATCCGAAAGATACACTGGCCCCATTGTATACCGCTATTGCTGCCCAGCAGGTAAAAGATAATGCAACGGCAAAAACGCAATTGGAGAAATACATTGCCGGTGGGGGCAAGGATGCTGCTATCTATGGCTCGCTCGCTATGTTATATAGTGCCGATAACGAAGTAGATAAGGCGATTGCGGCATTAGATAAAGGGATTGCGCTGGCTCCAGCCAATAAGGATCTGGCAAACGAGAAAATTAACATCATGTTGCGTACTAACCGGATGGACGATGCCATTGCCAGCATGAAGCAAATGATCGAAAAAGATCCGAACAATGTACAAAACCTAGTGAATCTGTCGATTGTCTATAACAACATCGGCCGTAAAGCTGATGAAGATGTTAAGAAGTTGGAAAGTACAACCAAGAAATCAGGGAATAGTGCCAAACAACTGGCCGACGCGAAAAGTATCGTTGACGCTTACAATTCGGAAATAACCCGGTTAACGGCTGCTATCAAGAAATCGCCCAAGCCTGAATTGAAACGGCAACTAGCGGATGTTCAGAGTAAACTGGCTACCCAAAAAACGGAAGTTACCCGTCTGGAAGCCGAGGCTAAAGAAGCGGCTGCTAATGCGGCTGCCAACGCAGGTAATGAAAGTAAGCTGGCTGAACTGAAGAAGGTAGTAGCTGATAACAAAGCGCTGGAAAAGCAGTACCTGGAAAAAGCCCTGGCTGTGGATGCCAATAACTACGATGCTAATTTTAACATGGCAGTCTGGTTATTCAACGATGCCGTGAATCTGAAGAATACCGTCGATAAGATGGATATGACTGAGTATAGCAAAAATGGTAAAGAGATGGATGGCCGGGTTTGTGGTAAGTTCAAAGCGGCTCTGCCATATTTCCAGAAAGCGAAGTCGATTAAAGATGAGGCTGAAGTAACGGAGAACCTGACGAATACAGAAAATATTTTAAAGCAGTACGAAGAGAAAAAGATCACCTGCATCGAAAGCAAGTAGTGGGATAGGGTCGGTGGTAGAACTACTGACCCTATTTTATGGCGTTATTACTTAACATAATATAAATTATACAACAAAAGAAATGGTTTAATCCACAGACTTATCAATATCTTATCCACGTGGAACAGTAAAGTATTGCTTTACAAGGAGTTAGCCATTTTTAGCATAGAAAAGGCCTTCAACAGCGTCTAAATGGCATTTTGGGTGAAGCTTATCAATGGAAAATCCTCATAGATACAGAGCTGTAAAAGTAAATCTGGAGCGATTTGTATCAAAGCTGTGTAAGTCGTTGTAAGATGAAAATTATATAGCTCTATATAGCTCAGGCCAAGCACGCGCTTGGCCACAACATAAAAGCCTGGAGTTGGTAGCTAACAGTATTTAGATGTCTTTATATACTTGATGCTGTCCCTGAATCAGAGCCGACGGGTACAGTTCTCCGAACTTTAGGCCTACTCCACCTTACCACATCAAAGCTATTTCGAGCAAAAATATGGATGTAATAGCCTGAGCTGAAAAAGGTATTGAACAGTAAAGAGTAGCGTAATCGACTACTCTATATATTCATAAAACAGAGAATTTCACTAACGGATTAAAGTACGGTTATAGTACACAAGTTAATTAGGCTGATTTATGCTGAGGGGGTATACTCTTTAAATGATCCATCCGTGTAAAAGATTAGAATACGCTCAACTTTCTTATCAGTTGACATACTACTAGAAATGATAGGTTCTACAACTGAGTCAGCTGGTTCAGCTACAGTTTGTAAATGTTGGGAAACAGGAGGAATTTCGGTTCGTTGAGAACGTACAGAGGGTTGGCTCCCATACGAATAAAACGAAGGTTGTCCGTTCGGAACTCGGTCAGTAGCTGGTCGTGCTGAATTGCCAATTCGATTACTATGGGTTGAGGGCTGATTCATTGTAGACGAACCGTAGGCATCCTCTTCCATAATCCACTCATAGCCTAACTCTGGGAAACGACGAATTATTTTTTGAATAATATCGAAGCTAGGGCGATTTCTACCCGACAGAATATGTGAGATACTTGATCGTTGGACACCGATCTCATCGGCGAAATACGAAGGTGTTAAATTCTTATCGATAAGAATCTGTTTAATCTTGTCATTTATGCTCATGTGAATTATTGGCTATAAATCAGTAGTTGCTGTATATAGTTACAAATATATTGGTAAATTATTGATCATTGTAATAGGGAATGTATAATATACAAAAACAAAGTCACACGTAACTGTGTGACTTTGCTAACTAATAAAATGTAAATTAAAATGTATATTTGTTACTTGGTGATTGTAGTAACCAATAATTTACATTTTTCTATTGTTTACTAATTTATACAGATACATTGTTTTCACGCAATGCATCATTCAAAGACGTTTTTAAATCAGTCGATGGTTTACGCTGGCCAATTATAATGGCACAGGGAACATGATATTCACCGGCAGGAAACTGTTTAGCATAGCTACCAGGAATCACCACGGAGTTAGCAGGAACAAATCCCTTATATTCGACAGGATTAGCACCCGTCACATCAATAATTTTAGATGAGCCGGTTATCGTAACACCAGCACCCAGTACAGCTTGTTTGCCAATATGAGCCCCCTCGACAACTATACACCGAGAGCCAATAAATGCCCCATCTTCGATAATAACAGGTGCAGCCTGAGGGGGTTCTAATACACCACCTATACCCACTCCCCCACTAAGATGGACGTCTTTCCCAATTTGGGCACAACTTCCGACAGTTGCCCAGGTATCGACCATTGTGCGCTCATCAACGTAGGCCCCAATATTGACATAGGAAGGCATAAGGATAACGCCAGGTGCCTGATACGATCCGTAGCGAGCAACGGCTGGTGGCACTACCCGAACCTTAACGTCGGCAAAGTTCGTTTTTAGTGGAATCTTATCATTGTAGGCAAAAATCCCCACTTCCTGAGGAGTCATTTGCTGACTGATAAAATAAAGTAAAATAGCTTTTTTTACCCATTCATTGACAGTCCAGCTTCCTCCATCAATCGTTGGCGGAGTTGCAACGCGGAGCTCCCCGCTATCTAATTTTTTTATTACCTCCCGTACCAGGTTGGTAGATTCTGGATTCGCTAATAGCTCACGATTAGCCCATATACGTTCAATTTCTGCAATCATCAAATAAAGTAATTGTTTATTAATAAGGTTATAAATAGCTGATATATAAGTATTTGAATTTTAGTGCCAAATTTTATATTGTCTTACATCAATAATATACTAGATTAGTTTTCCCATTTTTCAAAGGTAAGCAGAAGGCATGTATAGTTGAAATATATGGCCATTTTTTTTCAGTTGTAGTGGTTTCGGCCAAGCAGGTGCTTGGCCGATGAAAGTTCTACGTCGAATAGCTAAGCAGCTACTTTTATACTTCTCTGGCCAAGCAAGTGCTTGGCCGAAACCACCACAATTGGTAGCTTACCAGTTCTATAGTATCTATCTGAGGGGCTTATTATAAAGTGGGCTCAGGTAGATGTAGTTTCTTTAGGTTGTTAGTCTATTTAATGTATAAAGTATAAATCAATATTCATGCCGGATCAAAAGTTATGAGTCTCTTCGTTCGAATTAGAAAAGCTTTTATCTCAAAATATTCTGAATGATAAATCGTGCGTCTATTAATACCTGCTGACTATGCTTGTATAAGGATAAAAAGGGTTAAGTGGATAGTGGTTGATTCTACGTATTTAGTTTTTATAATTAACTAGTAATGATAGCATAGAGATTCCTTTTATTCTTTTTGTAGAAATAATTCTTCATTATGAATAGTTTCATTTTGAAGTGATAAAATAAGGCTTCTACTCCCCTATTTGTCTCACGAACAGCTAAGGTCTAGCATTCATTTGTAAATACTAAATATTGTTAGCAAATTAATTGATTTATTAGTATTCAACATTCTCTTAGCTAAGAATTTTAGTATAATACTACTATTTGCTCAAGAATTAGCGATAATTTCGTCATTTTTTCGCATTTTGCCAGCAAAAATTAGTTAAAACTACCATAAATACTAAAAAATCTAACTTTATAATTTGATTTTACTAAAACACTTATTTAAAATTGCTAATATTAATACTAATTACTAACCTTGTCCCCCATCCCCCATTTCTAGCTATCGGCTCATTTAATCTGTATATTTGACCCCGAAAACAAACCAATTTTCTCTGTACATGAAAAAAATACGCGTTGCTATTAATGGCTTCGGTCGTATCGGACGGTTATCGTTCAGACGGCTTCTGGAAAAGGAAAACATCGAAGTAGTCGCTATTAACGATTTAACTGATAATGCGACCCTGGCCCATCTGCTAAAATATGATTCCGTTCATGGAAAATTCACGGGTGAAGTCTCTTCCGATAGTGAAAGCTTAACAGTTAACGGACAACGTATTCATGCCTATGCTGAGCGTGATCCTAAAAATCTCCCCTGGAGTGAATTAGAAATTGATGTCGTGCTGGAGTCAACAGGACGATTCGTCGATGAAGCGGGGGCGGGCATGCACTTACAGGCTGGCGCTAAAAAAGTAGTGATTTCAGCACCAGCTAAAGGTAACATCCCAACCGTTGTATTAGGCGTAAATGATGACACGCTAACGGGTGAAGAAACAATCATCTCGAACGCGTCATGTACCACAAACTGTTTGGCCCCAATGGCCAAAGTACTTGATGATGTATTCGGTATCGAAAAAGGATACATGACGACCATTCACGCATACACTGCCGACCAGAACTTACAGGACGCTCCCCACTCCGATTTACGTCGGGCTCGGGCAGCAGCCTTGTCAATTGTTCCTACCTCTACGGGAGCAGCAAAAGCGGTTGGATTGGTTTTGCCACAATTAAAAGGGAAGCTGGACGGCAACGCACTCCGCGTACCAACACCAGATGGCTCACTCACTGACCTGACCGTAATTTTGAAAAAACCAGCCTCCATAGAGGAAATTAACAACGCGATCAAAGAAGCTTCAGAATCCTCGCTAAAAGGAATTCTGGAATATACTACCGATCAAATTGTATCGATCGATATCGTCGGCAATCCTCACTCCTGCATCTTCGATTCAAAATTGACAGCCGTCAATGGCAATCTCGCAAAGGTGGTTGGCTGGTACGATAACGAGTATGGTTACTCGAGCCGGGTTGCCGACTTGATGGAGAAACTATTCTAACAATTGTAAATTACATTGTCGACTATTCACATAGTTAAACATAAATAGTTGACCATAGCGTAGTTTACTTATTTAAATGGGCGTGATTACATAGTTAAATCACGCCCATTTTGCATTGTAAATAGTTAATAGTAAATCCTTTATTGTGAAAAAGTTCTTCGTATTTCGTCTTTATACCGATGTGAATTCTATTTAGCGGTGATTTATATAAGTCAGTTGTAAATTGTAAATCAGTAGCACCATTCGCGTTGACCTGCTCTACGCTGTAGGCAAATAATTCTGGATTATCTGTTTTTAAATGTAACGTTCCACCCGGTTTTAAAAGCTGTTTATAGATCGTTAAGAAACGGGGATGTGTCAATCGATGTTTCTCCTGCTTCGGCCGTGGCTGAGGATCCGGAAACGTTATCCAGATTTCAGCTACCTCTCCTGCTTCAAAAAATTCCTGTAGAAAATTTATATCGGTTCGTAAAAACGCGACGTTCGTTAAGCCAAGTAGTTGAGCTGCCTTAGAGCCTCTCGCAATTCGATCCCCTTTTATATCTACCCCAATAAAATTAGTGTTTCGGTACGCCTGTCCCAGCCCTACTGTATACTCGCCCTTACCACAGGCCAGCTCCAATACAATCGGATTGTCGTTCCTGAAATACTCGGATCCCCAGTTTCCACGAATCGTTTTATACAGGGGTTTACCAGCTTCAATAACATTTGAGCTTTCGGCATTTTGCAGAAAGCGGTGCGTTTTTCGTCGTGTCACGGAGATAAAAAAGTAAGGCCGCCAAAGCAGCCATTTTAACTAATAAACGAATTAAGAAAAATCAATGAAGTCAAGGGAAGGCGAAAAAAGGGTATACCTAATCGAATAATCCGTTCCTACTCGCAGCGAAGTAAGCTTCAGCTCACGCTGGTCATATAGTTCAGAGCTTAGCTTCAGGATATACCTTCTTATGCTGGGCAACCAGGGTAGCGTACTGCTGGGTTGTCAGGATCGATTTATAAGCAAGTACCTTCTCAGTTTCTACCCCAACGGCCAAGGTACGGAGCTTAGCCTGGTTCATACGGGTTGCCTTCAACTGCTTCACACCATTATTGAATTTAACCACGGCATTGGTAATAATCTCTTTAGCCTTGGGTAGTTGCTGGTCGGTTAACTTCAGTCGCTGTTTGTCGGCTTTAACAACCGATTTGATGATCATGCCAACCGTTGCTCCGTTGTTTAGAAAGACAAATTTTTCGTTCTCTACAGACGGCTTCTGAGCGAGCAGGCTGGTCGATCCGCTCAACCAAAGCATTAGCAAAACAGGGATGGATTTCATAAGCGAAAACAGTTCGTTAGCAAAACTATCCTAAATCCACCAATTCGGCAATGGTATAGTTACTACCAGTGATCAGGATCAGGTCATGGGGCGACGATTCCTCCAGAGCAGCCGCTAACGCCAGGTTCACATCGGCATATGCATTCCCCCGTCGCCCAACAGCAGCCGCTTCGGTCTGTAGCACCTCAGCCGGAAGCGCACGGGGTGTATGAGCCTGACAAAAATAATAGACGGCTGACGGCGGTACCACCTCCAGGACTTTAGTCCGATCTTTATCGGCCACTACCCCCAATACAATCCGTAGAGTGTCGAAGGCAAGACTACGAATGGTTTCGAAAAGGGCTTCCAGACCCGGCTGATTATGGGCAGTGTCGGCAATAACACGGGGTTGCTGACGTACCGTTTGAAACCGTCCCTTTAATCCAGTCAGTACGCTAACCGCAGCGAGGGCCCGCCGTATGGACGAAACAGAAACTGGAAAGATGGATTGCAGCACAGAAACCGTGGCCAGGGCAGTAGGGAGATTATGCAATTGGTAAGCACCCAGTAAATCGAGTTCATAGTTTTCCGGTCGTTCATCGGCATTGGTCCTGATCGCTACCTGCCGATACCCATTCAGAATACCTTCGTCCATCACCGTATAGGCCTGATCGGCAAATACAAGAGGAGCCTTTTGCTCACTGGCCTTTTTCATAAACACAGCCTGCGTGTCGGGGTGCGTTTCGCCAATCACTACCGGAACCCCCGGTTTAATGATCCCCGCTTTTTCCCCAGCTATTTGAGGAAGGGTATCGCCCAGAATATCCGTATGGTCATATCCGATGTTGGTAATGACGGACACCAGTGGGGTGATGACATTCGTGGAATCGAGCCGACCGCCCAACCCCACTTCAATAATAGCCAGATCGACCTGCTGGTGGGCAAAATAGTCAAAGGCCATAGCGACCGTCGCTTCAAAAAACGACGGTTCGATGGATTCGATTACCCCTTGATACCGCTCCACGAACGCGGCCACGTCGGCTTCCGGAATCGGTTGCCCGTTGAGCCGGATGCGTTCTGTGAACGATTGCAGGTGGGGCGAAGTATACAAACCCACGCGGTAACCAGCCGATTGATAGATAGCCGCCAGCATATGGGACGTGCTGCCTTTGCCGTTGGTGCCCCCTACGTGAATACTACGAAACTGCTGATGCGGGTTCCCCAGGGCTTCGCAAAGCGCCAGGGTATTACCCAAACCGGGCTTGATGGCTTTGGGACCTATCCGGTGAAAAACTGGGAGCCGACTATAGAGATAGTCGATCGCTTCCGTGTACTGCATTAATCTCTTGCCTTAATGATAAAGGTAATGGTTCCTGTCGAGGTGGGGGGGGTCGAGCCTCCTTTAGGCCGTAAGCGGAGTCGCTGAACAGCTTTCCGATACTGCTCGGCCACCGATGGGCTTACCGTTGACTGCTGCTGCTGAACCCGGATGATTTCGCCATCCCCATCAACCGTAATTTTAAAAACAATCTTACCGGTTTCATCCGAATCGTCATTAACGGCCGGGCGGCTCGCCATCGACCAGCCCGACACATCGAAGGCAACCCCTGTAGCCGCACCACCCGGGGTTCCGTAAAACTCTTTGGCGTTAATCTTACCGTTTGGATTCCCCTTATCTCCTACACCACTGGCATCGTCACCGTTATTATTCCCCCCATTTCCCGACGCTTTACCAACGGTTCCGTTCGACCCACCCCCACCCGATGATTTTTTAAAGAGGGCATCGGTATTGACGGTTTCTACTTTTTTGGTAGGCGCTGGCGGAGCAGGCCGTTCCACGGGTGCAGTGTTTTTAGGCGCTTCGACCCGCTTCGGTTCGGGTCGCTCAGGGGTGGTTACCGGGCTTTCGGCTTTGCTGACGATCAGCGGTTTTTCAGTCGCCGTTTTTGCCGGTTTGGCGTCTTCCACCTTTGGACTCGGCGTCGCCTTTACTTTTTCGATACGTGGAGTCGTATTGATTTTAGGATTGGGACGCTTCTCGGCAGGTTTTACATCCTCCGCTCTGGGTGAATCGGATGCTTTATTATAGGTTTGAATCCGGCCACTCCCCCGGGCATCCGTTCCAAAATTCACCTCCACGAACTGAATCGGGGGAGGATTGGGGATCGTCTGCGTAAGCTTCACCAGCAGCAGCAGGATAATCAGCAGGACGTTGATCACAACGGCTCCGGCTAAGGATTTGACCCGAATTTCGTCTTCGTTCTCGAATGTAATGCGGTTCATGGCTGAATTATTGGCTAATTCGGGATGGGATTGTTCAGATGTGTTCGTCAACTCGTTTGTGCTTATAACGCAGAAACCGAACACATCGTTTATGATACGGTGATTCTGTAGGGTGTATCGACTGTAAACAGAACAAAGTAACATAAATTCTTCGACACAAAGCCCGTCTGGACATTGGCTTTCCGCGTATGTTTGCAATCCAGCCTGCCAACAGGCTCTGTTTACTGCCAACAATCTATTCCTGTAAATCGTCATTTGCCATGCCCGTTCTTCAGCCTATCGTTAACATCGCTGAACTGCTTTCTCAAAAAGGAATTTCCGATGTGATCGTTTCGCCGGGCTCCCGTTCCGCTCCGTTAACCCTGGCCGTTGCCCGACATCCACAGTTACAGGTTCGGGTCATGGCCGATGAACGGTCGGCAGGGTTTGTAGCGTTGGGGATTGCTCAGCAGACTCGTCGACCGGTTGCCGTTATCTGTACATCAGGCAGTGCTGTATATAATCTGGCGCCCGCTGTAGCCGAAGCGTATTTTCAACAGGTGCCTCTCCTATTGCTGACCGCCGACCGACCCCACGAATGGCTACACCAGCAGGATGGGCAGACCATTGACCAGATCGGCATTTTTAGGAATCAGGTAAAGCGAAGTTATGACCTCCCGGCCGATTATACCCATCCCGATGCCCGATGGGCTATTGAACGATCCCTGAACGAGGCCGTAACGCTCTGTCAGCTGGAACCTGCCGGACCCGTGCATGTGAATGTCCCATTGCGGGAGCCTTTCTACCCAAAAGCGGATGAATCGTTCGCGTTTGAACGGGTACGGCTCATTGACACCCTACTCGCTACACCTACCTTAGCCCCCGAAACCTGGCATCGGCTACAGGCCGAGTGGGAACAAAGCAGTCGCATCCTGATTGCCGTTGGACAACTTCCCCCAAATCCGGCTTTACGGTCTGTGTTGACCCAAATTACCGACGAATGGGGAATTCCCGTGGTGGGCGAGATCATCAGCAATCTGGCAGACAATGGGCAGTTTATTACCCATACCGACACGATGCTGGCGAGTCTGGATGACGAGCAGGCCAATGCGCTACGCCCCGATCTACTCATCACGCTCGGCGGTTCGTTCCTGACCCGAAATCTGAAAACCTTCTTTCGGAACTACCCCGCCCGTCGACACTGGCACATCCAGCCAACCGTTGATCGGGTTACCGATGGCTTCCAGAGCCTGACAACCCTCATCCCCAGCGAACCAACGGCTTTTCTGGAAAAACTATTCGCCGATATTGACTACCAGCGCTTTCTTCAGGGGGATGATGAGGACGACGAGCGTCAGTTTCTACACCATTGGCAGGCTTTTGACCGAAAGGCCGCGAGGCTTGTAGCAGGCGTTCTGGCTCAACCCGATCAGCCCCTTACCGACTGGTCGGCGGTTCAGAGCGTTCTGGAACAGCTCCCCCCTAATTCCATTCTACACCTGGCCAATAGCATGCCTGTACGCTATGCCAATCTCTGTGGACTAACCGCTCGACAGGGCATTCAGGTAGCGGCTAACCGGGGGGTCAGTGGTATTGATGGGTGTCTGAGTACGGCATTAGGTGCTGCGCTCAAAACCGATCAGATCCTCACCCTGCTTATTGGGGATGTGGCCTTTTTCTATGACCGAAACGCACTCTGGTCGGCCCCTATCCCTAATAACCTGCGGATTGTTTTATTGAATAATGACGGTGGGCATATTTTTCGGATTATCGACGGCCCCAGCCGCCAGCCCGAACTGGAAACCTACTTCGAAACTCCGCATGGATACACGGCCCGGAATACCGCTGCCGACGCTAGCCTTCACTACGAGGCCTGTGCGACACGAGAGGAATTAGAGTCGCTCCTCCCCGCTTTTTTTCAATCGGGTAATCGGGCCCGACTCCTGGAGATCACGACCGATAAGCTGGCAAACCAGGCCCAGTTTCTGCACTATAAAACCCAAAACAGTAATAAACTAATACTATAGTTATAGTTATATCCACCACAGCAACACTAATCTACCACCTTTTACCGCTAAGTTATGGAAGACCGCAGGTATCCAATCGGCCCCTTCAGCCCTCAATCAACCTACACATCCGATGAACTGAGTACCATCCTGTCGACAATTGCCGACAGTCCGGCCCAGTATCAGGCTATTACCTCTACCCTCACCCCGGATGACCTGACCAAAACCTATCGGGCAGGAAGCTGGACCGTACAGCAATTGATTCATCACGTGTCCGATATTCAATTCCTTCATTTCTTTCGCATGAAAAAGGCCCTGACCGAATCGGATTATACGACCCTAACTCTGATCGACATGGATGCCTGGGCCAATACTACAGATGTTACCACAGCCTCCATCGACGGTTCGATTCGTATGCTGGAAGGAATTACCCCTCGCTACGTACGGCTGGGGCAAACGCTGACAGATGCGCAACTAGCTATTCAGTATTACCATCCGGTACGGGAGTATTGGATCAACCAGGCTCAGGCGCTGGCTATGTCGGCCTGGCACCTTCAGCATCACCTCGCGCATATCCGACTAGCGCTGCCAACCACTTAATGACAAGTAATTCCAATTAAAAACCTGGCAACTGATTTCAAAATTGATATTTAAAAGAAAATGCAAAAAAAGGTGAAGTTAGAAAGACCTGCGAAATGACCGTTTTGCAGGTCTTTCTAACTTCACCTTTTTTTGCATTTGGCCCTATATTCCGCCCTTGCCTGTTCATCACCAGCGGCATCGCCACGCTGCCAGGCCGTGCAGGCTTCAGCCATATGGCCCATCGCCCATTCCGTAGTACCCAGGTAATAATAGAGCTGTTCGACCGAAGCATCCAGGGTTTCGGCCCGACGAAACTCGGTAACGGCTTTTGCCGGTTGATGCTGGCTAAGCCAGTAAATCCCCATGGTCAGGTGTGCCCAGGCATTCTGCTCATTCCGTTTCAGGGATTCTTCAACCAAGGGTAAGGCCTCGGCTGGGCGGTTCAGTTTCAGGAGCAGATAGGCTTTGTTGTTGAGGTAATACGGTTGACGAGGCTGTAACGCCAATGCCTGTTCAACATACGGCAATGCTTCGGCATACTTCCCCTCATGAGCCAGGAGCAAACTCTGATTGTTCAGGGCGGCATCCTGTTTGGGATTCAGCTGTAAAGCCCGGCGGATATCCTGCTGCGCAGAACCGTATGCTTTTTGTGTATAATACAACGCCCCCCGGTTGGTCAGCGCTTCGACATTGGCTGGGGCTAGTTGCAGGGCACGGTCGTAGGCAACCTGGGCAGGCCCTACCCGGTTCAGTTGTGTATACACGTCGCCAAGGCGGGAATGGTAAAACGTCGAATCGCGGTATTGGTTTTCGATATGCTCCAGATCCCCCAGGCTCCCGGTCGCATCCCCCAGTTCCAGCCGAACTTCCGCACGATTAAAATAAGCCGTGGCAAAATCGGGGTCCAGATCAATGGCTCGGGAATAGTCGGCCAGTGCTCCTTCCCGATCATCGTTCCGAAATTTGGCAAGCCCCCGGTTGTTGTATGCATCGGCAAAATCACCCTTTTTGGCAATAGCCTCCGAATAATACCGAATAGCCTCCCGATACTCACGTTTTTGCAACTGTACATTTCCTTTCAGGAAAAACTGGGCTGCTTCATCGGTATCTCTAGTACATTGAGTAATGATTAATGAACAATGGATAATGAATACGGTACGAATTAACCTCGGAAAGATTCTGCCTGTTACTTTTGTCTTCTTCCAGAGTATGGTTTGAGCTTCATGATCCATTAGTCATTGTCAATTATATAGTACGTATGCGTTTTGTCCAAGACATCCCTCACTCACAATTCCGTATCGGGCTATATGCCTGGAACAGCAAATATATCGTCAAAATTGAAGCTGGCCCCTACGAGCAGACGTATAAAGTCAGTGAGCTGGATTTGATCGACCCAGAAAGCATACCTACTTTACTTGATGAACGCTTTCTGACTAAAGTAGCCGCCCGGTTTCAGGAAATGGATGATGACTGGCAAGCGACGGGCGAACGGAATGAGGTGTTTTGACATAAGACGTGACAATGCGGTCAGCGTAGCCCTTGTTTATAGAGGTAGGTACACACTAAAAGTTGCCCCCTGCCCAGGTCGACTTTGCGCGTTTATCCAACCGCCGTGATTAAGGACTACTTTCTCGCAAATGGCTAATCCAATGCCCGTTCCGGCATATTCACTTCGTCCATGTAAGCGCTGAAACACCATAAAAATGCGATCCAGGTATTTTTCCTCAAAGCCGATACCATTGTCCACGACATCAATTCGATAATAGCCATTGGCCAGTCGATGGGGCTTAAAATCAACAGGTAAATCACTGGCCATCACCTCACTCGACACAATCTGAATCTGAGGAGCAACCCCGAACCTGCGAAACTTGAGGGCATTACTTACTAAGTTCTGGAATAACTGTTCTAATTGTGAAGCATCACCAGCGACCTGGGGTAAGTCGCCAGTCTGAATAGTTGCTGCCGTTTCCTGGATGAGTAGCTCTAGGTTTTGGACCACATCCTCTACGATGGTAGTGAGCGATACCGGTTGGCTGGTCCTCCGTTGTGTGGAGATCCGTGAATAGCTCAACAAGTCTCGAATCAGACTCGACATCCGATGGGCTGCATTTTGCATCCGCTCCAGATAGGTTATTCCTTCTCCCAGCTCTGTGCGGTATTGATTCTGGAGGAGGTCACCGAATTGCTGAATCTTTCGAAGAGGCTCCTGCAAATCGTGCGATGCGATATACGCAAACTGTTGAAGGTTTTGGTTCGACCGCTTCAAGTCCTGAATCGAATCTTCCAACTGCTGGGTGCGTTCGGCTACTTGTCGATCCAGTTCCATCGACTGCTGACGTAATTGCTCTTCTCGCAATAGCAGAGCCTGATGGGCGGCTACCTGTAGCGTAATCTCGACCCCCGTTGCTATGATCCCGTAAACGGCGCCCTGCTTGTTTTTGAGAGGTTTAAACGAAAAATCGAAATATACGGTCTTCATCACCCCATCGATCATCATATGGGCGGGGGTGCTGTCGGTAGCGAACGTTACGCCTGTGGTAAATACCTCGTCCAGGATTGCCAGAAAGGGCTGCCCTTCCATCTCAGGGATAGCCTTGGCTAAGGGCATTCCAAAAACATTAGCCCCTTTTCCCCATACAGCTAGCTGCGGTTTATTCGCTACGGTAATGATCATCTCCCGGCCAACCAGTAAGGCAATCGGAATGGGGGACTCCATTACCAGGGCACGGAAAATGGCTTCATTATCGAGCATTTCAGAATCGGCACTCATACAGGGATAAAGGTAAGCTACAGCTCTTTAACCGTAATTAGCCGTTTGAGTTTTCCTGATCGCCATTACTTAGGGGATTCATTAAAGTGAACCAGCTCTACTAGCTACCCTTAGCTTCTGACAAACACACGTTGCCGGTCTGGATTTTTCGGAAAAAGTCCCCTTTATAGAATCGGCCCAGCGGAAGTATATCTGTCACCAGAGTAACCTGATCCGGGTTGTAACTGAGCAGTTTGTCCCAGGCGATGATGAACGATTTGTGTACTCGGATAAACTTATCATCAGGAAGCTTCTGTTCCATATAGCCTAATTTTTCGGACGCTACGTAGGCCCTTTCTTTCGTGTGTACCTTTATGTAATCACCTAACCCTTCAATAAAAACAATGTCCTTCAGGAAAATTTTAGTTTGATCGCGCCCTACCTTAAAAAACATATACATCTCATCATAACGGCTGGGAATCGGTGAAGGGAGCTCAGGATTGTTTTGTGCATGCAGGTACTTTGAAACCGCCCGCATGAATCGTTCCTGGGTAATTGGTTTGACTAAGTAATCCAAAACATCCAGTTCGAAAGCCGTCACCGCATGCTCCCTATAGGCCGTAGTGAGAATGATTCTGGGGCGAGTTTTTAGGGATCGTATCAAATCAAGACCAGATAATTTGGGCATCTGAATATCAAGAAAAGCCAGATCAACCGGGTTCGCCTGCAAAAACGTGAACGCATCGACTGCATTGTCCAAGCAGGCCAAGACCGTAAAACCGGGCAACGTTGAAAGATGCTCCATGAGTAGCGCCCGGGCTGGTGCTTCATCATCAACTACTAAGCAATTAGTCATAGTTCAACGTATTAATTGTTAAGCAAATCAGATAGGCATGCGGCTCGTCGATACTCGTTAGCTCATGGGCATCTGGATAAAGTAATGACAACCTTTTTTTAACATTCGATAACCCAATCCCTCCCATATCCGACACGGGTACGGAACCTTGCTCATCCTTGCTGTTAGCGATCTTAACCGAAAATTGACCGGGCTGTCTGGCAATATCGATACGAATCCAGCTTAAGTCTGCCGAGCTAGTCACGCCATGCTTAAAGCAATTCTCTACCAGAGGTAACAAGAGCAGAGGAGCAATCTGCAGATCATGGATTGGGGTATATACATTAATTGATACATCCAGCTTAGGGCCATATCGGTTTTTTTGCAGTTCGATGTAATGTTCGATATAGGAAATCTCTGTTGCTAAAGGCACCGTTGCCTGATTGGATTCATATAAATTGTATGCCAGGAAACCTGACAGATGCGCTATCAGCGAGGCCGTTTCAGGACTGCTCGTCAAAGCAGTGGAATACATGTTGTTTAACGTGTTGAATACAAAATGGGGCTGTACCTGCGCTTTGAGCAGGTTTAATTCGGCCGTTGTCGTCTGCTGTACCAATTGGTGAACCCGAAAGCGTTCCTCATACCAGCATTGGATAAAGTAATACAAAGCATATAAGCCGGTTACCGTATATAAGTTAACGAACTCAACCAGCATTTTTCCAGCCGAAAGAAAAGGCATACGCTGGGCTTGCGGAAAATACGTCGGATAAAGAAAGTAGTAATTGATGTAGCGCCGGAGAACAAGTAACAAAAGGGAAATGAGCACCAAATTCACCCAATCGACTACCCGGCTGGTTTCCGCCAAACGCCTTTTGATCAGAAAATAAACGGCCAGTCTGGAAAAGACAAAGGCGACAGGCAACGCCATACAGGCATTGATAAAGTAGTCATGATAATTGCCATAGAGAGACGCCAGACCTAGCCACTGATACAGGAAATACAGCAGCCAAAAAACGGTATTAAATGGAACGTCTCTGGTTAGTTTCATGAATTGACCCTTTCCAACTAAGGTAAGGCTTTTGACAATCAGTGAGCCAGGCCGGAAGATGGTTTTCGGCAAACGACCCTATTTGTCGGTAAACGGTATATACCGAGATACCGAGTTGTGTACCGATCCTACGCTTGGGCGGAATGACTGATGGCTACTTTTGAGTGCATATCGCTACGTTCCCAAATCAGCATGAACCAACTGATTCGAATAGGCAGAGCCTTCTACGCAGTCCCACTTTTTGTGTATGGCTGCCAACAAATCTATTTTGGGAGCTTCCGAGATGTCTTTTTTTCGGTCTATCAGCAACACCTGCCCTTCCAGAATGTGTTGGCCTGGGGTTTCGGACTCTATCTGATCCTTACAGGCGCTTTACTGCTTGTACCGGGTGCCGGCAAAAAAGCGGCTCTACTGCTGGGAGCTGTGTGGATGTCGCTGTTCCTGGGAACCCATATACCCTATGAGCTCATTTCCGAACCGAACAAACTGTATCACCTGGGCCTGTGGACAACTCCCCTGAAGGAACTAGCCCTGGCGGGGGGAGCTTTTGTGGTTGCCTACTCATTCGATACGCCACTAACTGATAAGCTAACCGTTTTGGGAAAAATTATGCCTTATGGCAATTTGTTTTTCCTTTACACCATGACCAGCTACGGGATTGCCCACATCCTTTATGCCCCGTTTCTGGTCAGTACCGTTCCCAGTTGGATGGCCAATCCTCTTTTTTGGGTAAATCTGACCGGAATTGCTTTAACCGCTTCCGGCATCGCTATCATACTGGGAATACGAATCCGGGTTATCGCCCTATTACTCTCACTGATGATCTTTTTGTGGTTTTGGCTAGTCCATGTCCCCGGTGCATTGGCGGACCCCGTCGGAAACCGAGGCAATCTGTTGGCCAGTGCGTTTGATGCGCTGGCGTTCAGCGGGATAGCGCTACTAATCGGCCTTACCATGAAACAGCAGAAATGGGTAGAGGACATTGACCGTTGGCAATGATTCACCCCTACGGATTGAGTAAAGAACGAGTAAGCAGCATGAAACGGAACAACAGTATTGATATTATGCGCGGTCTGGTGATGATCCTAATGCCTCTGGACCACATTCGGGACCTTTTACATGTCACTTCGTTATCACAGTCCCCTACGGATCTGACGACGACAACGCCTGCGTTATTTTTCACCCGATGGATCACGCATTTATGTGCACCGACGTTTGTATTTCTGTCCGGGGCTTCCGCTTTTCTGTCCATAAAGGCTAAAAATGATCGGGCCGATACCAGGCGTTTCCTGCTTTCAAGAGGCATCTGGCTGGTCGTTTTAG
The DNA here is from genome assembly GCF_002056795.1 of Spirosoma aerolatum. NCBI lineage: Bacteria > Pseudomonadati > Bacteroidota > Cytophagia > Cytophagales > Cytophagaceae > Spirosoma > Spirosoma aerolatum. Next base: position 3,837,850 of record NZ_CP020104.1, read on the forward strand.
AGTTCAGCATAGTCAATTTCGGCATCTGGTTCGACTTGAACTTCAATGTCCTGATTTTTGAGGTTATCGCGGCCATTGGTGTTGGATTCCTGATTCTTAGTACGTTGTTACGATTCCCGCCCCGGATAGTGGGGTTAATCGGGGGCATGATCGTCACGTTTCACCAGTTGGTCAGTTTACTTCCGGTTCCAGAGAACTCGCTCTTAAAAGGGCTGATGTCTCTTTTTTCACCCATAGCTTTTCCATATGGTACAGGAAAACTAGTTTTGATCGCCTACCCACCAGTTCCCTGGCTTGGTATTATGTTGATTGGCTACGGTGCCGGTTATTTTTTTGAATCAACCGAAAACGGCCAACGACGGATTTTCCTGAAAATAGGATTACTATTGCTCGGCTTATTTACGGCTTTGCGAGTAGCTAACCTATATGGTGATCCCAGTCGCTGGTCTGCTCAAAAGACGATACTCTATACATTTCTCTCTTTCATCAACGTAACCAAATATCCCCCGTCGCTGCAATTCTGCCTTCTTTTTCTGGGGATCATGTTTCTGATTCTTTCACGGGTACAAGGCCTGAAAAACAGGTGGACAGATCGGATCGGTGTCTATGGAAAAACCCCACTGTTTTATTTTTTGGTGCACTGGTATTTGATCCATCCACTTGTTTTTGCCATGGTTTTCCTGCAAGGGTTTAACCGTTCTGATCTGGTATTCGGCACTAACTTCGGCCGACCTAAGATGGGCAGCGGAGTTGAGTTATGGGCTATTTATTTGATTTGGGCCGTCATTGTGCTCACGATGTACCCACTTTGTCGATGGTATGGGGGCTTTAAGGCGCGACATAAAGAGCAAACGTGGCTTCGCTATATCTAAATCAACCCTGTAACCCTCAGCGTTTAATCGTTCAGAAGTCGATGGGTTTTACTCTTTCAAAAAAAATTTTCTGAAAAATTATCGGATTCTTTTCCATTTGTGAAAACAATAGCCGCTGCAAGTCGTTTTATATCTACAATCGCTGATAGACGGAGATGCTGTGAAATGCACCTGATTAGAAATAATAACCGTTCCATTAAGCGAATCAAAAGCCAGGTGACTCAGTGTCGTCTGGCTTTCTTTTTTTCTCGCAACGTCTCGCAGTCCAATCGTACGCAATAAGGGTCCAGATGCTCTCAAATAGTAAAAAATCTCAAAGCAGACTGATCAGCCATTAGACATAGGGGTGTTTCATAGTGGGGTGTTTGCTGAATGCGATTGAGGTACTAATTGGTCTCCACTTGACCAGGCCTGTAGATCACTTCAAGCTATCAAACCACCACTCAATCGTAATGAAGCAAATCGGATATGATCAAATTTACGTATTTTAAAGGCCAATTCGCCTGTCAATGCGTACCCTTTATTTACTCTTCGTTCTGATTTCATATCGTCTGCTGGCCCAGCCAACTAATCCAACAGCTAAAGGCTGGCAGGCATTAACCATTTCTGATGGCCTGTCGCAAGGGATGATCTATGATCTTAAACAAGCCGGGAATGGGTTTATCTGGCTAGCCACCAAAGACGGACTCAATCGCTACGATGGTCATAATTTTTCGGTCTATACCCACGACCCCTACAATCCCTACAGCCTGTCCGACAACAGTTGTTCGGCCCTGTTGGTCGATAGTCGGGGGCGGCTCTGGGTTGGTACGCTCAACCAGGGGTTGAATTTGTTTGACGACCGGTCCCAGCGATTTTATCACATCGACATCCGGGATACGAATTTGCCCGGAGCAGGTAATCACGAAGTTCGGTTGCTGGCCGAAGACCCGGATGGTAACATTTGGGTGAATACGGATCAGGACAAACTTTTTCGAATTAGCCTGCCAGACCACTTGAAAACCGGTTTCCCCACTAGTGCCAATTTTACGGCTCAGGCCCGATTTAGCTCCATAACGCTGGCTGGTATGGCAACCATTGCCTCCGCCCATCATATTCAGTTCCGGCCTGATGGCACAGCAACCGTTGGAACTACCTACGGTATGTGTTCTTTCAATTGGCGACAACTGCGGGATATGCGCCCCGTGAATCGCCCGGCCAACCTGACCGTGAGAGAGTGGTATACAGACGATGATGCCGCTCAGGGAAATTACTGGTTCTCGACACAACGAAATCAGGTTCACGGCTGGCTGCGGGGAACCCACAAAGTAATCGGCTTGCCTCGCCAAACCACTGGGGCACTAGTCGAATTTCTTGACTCGACTACGGTAGCCGTGGCTACGCTGCAATACCTCTGGCTGATGAAGCCCGATCAACTTTTCGGGCTGGATAGCCTGACAGCCCGTAATGCGTTCACGGTTATGTCGCCAGATGCAATGGGTCTGACAGCATTTATGAGGGATCGGACTGGCTCGATCTGGTTTGGAACCATGGGGTATGGCGTCCGGGTGTTCAATCCTAACGTCAACCAATTCACGTCATTTTTACCGAAAACGTCCGTTACTTACCTCCACCAGGATAGGGCAGGGCATCTGTATGTTCGCTACTTCCAGCAGTATGCCCAGCTTGACAAGGCCAGCAACCGGCTCGTTCCGTTTCTGACCAAAACGAACGATGAAAGCGAGCCGCACCAAAACTATCTAATGCAGAGCAGGAGCGGATTTTTATGGATATCCAATATAGATTACAACAAAAAAATACATCAGCTACTCAAGTACACATCTAACGGGCAATTGCTGAACGTGTACAGGCTTCCTTCTCAAACGGCGTTTGGAACATATCTCAATCAGACGGTGGAGGATCAGGCAGGCAAGCTTTGGATTGGGGCGATCAATGGTAAGCTACTGCAATTCGACCCTGAAAAAGAGAGTTTTATAGTTTTTAGCTATAAACACTTACTCCCCCAAAGCGGTGCTGAAATAGAAGTGGGTGCCTTGTATTTCGATCGGGCTGGTACGCTCTGGATCGGTACAACCCGAGGCTTAGTCAGGGCTGACCACCCTCAGGGACAACCTTCCTTCACTATATACAAAAACGATGTTACGGATCGCCACAGTCTGAGCCATGATGTTGTGTCGAGTATGGTCGATGATCCCAACCAGCCAAATCGATACCTATGGGTGAGCACCAAAGGCGGGGGATTGGAGCGACTTGATAAACGATTGGGGCAGTTTCGTCATTTCACGGAAGCACAGGGTTTACCGAACAAAGTGGTCTATGGGATTCTGACCGACGAATTCAGAAACCTCTGGATGAGTACCAACCGGGGGCTGGCCCAGTTCAATCCACAGACATTTACGTTTCGCACTTATTCCAAAGCCGATGGTTTGCAAGACGATGAGTTCAACACCGGATCTTATTTTAAAACGGCAGCCGGTGAGTTACTCTTCGGTGGGGTCAATGGGCTAACGGCATTCCGGGCAAAGGACGTCGTGCGAAAAACGCTGGCTCCTCCGCAAACTCATCTGGTTAGTCTGAAAATAAATAATGAGCCCATAACCGTTGGGGGGGCTGATGGCATTTTAAGCCAAAGTATTGAGAACACGTCCCGTATCGATCTGGCCTACGATCAGAATCTGATTACCCTGGAATTTGCCGTGATGAATTTTGCCAACCCGGCCCACAACCAGTATCGCTATCGGCTAGTGGGCATCGACGACGGGTGGGTGGAGGCTGGTACGAACCGGTTTGCCAACTATGCTCAGCTTCCCTACGGGCGCTACACGCTCCAGATGATGGGCTCCGCCGATGGGGAAACCTGGAGCCAGCCCGTCACGCTACACATTCGAATCCATCCGCCGTTCTATCGGACCTGGTGGGCTTACCTGATATACGCGCTGGCCGTGGGTTTTGCTGGCTGGCAGTTATATCGGTTTCAGAAGCAGCGGTGGCTATTACAGCAGCAGGTCAGCCTGGAGAAGCAGGAAGCCAGCCGACTCGCCGAGTTAGACGCCTTAAAAACCAATTTTTTTGCCAATATCTCCCACGAGTTTCGTACGCCATTGACCCTAATTCTGGGTCCCATTGAGCAAATGGCGCAGGAGTACGCCCACGACAGCCGCTTCCCGATGCTGCAGCGTAATGCCAACCGGCTGCTGAGTCTGATCAACCAACTCCTTGACCTGAGTAAACTCGAAGCCGGGCAGCTCCGGGCCGAGCCTGAACCGGGTGACATGGCCGCTTTCTTCCGCATGTTAGCTAGTTCGTTCAGTTCGCTGGCCGAAAGCCGCAGGATCACGTTCACATTTTCCCAGAACGAATCCGAACGCTGGGTCAGTTTCGACCGCGACAAGGTGGAGAAAATTATGACCAATTTGCTGGCCAACGCCTTTAAATTTACTCCCGCCGGGCATACGGTCAGCTTGACCGTGCAGTATCCGGATCAGGTGAATAACCCGGTGGTGATCAGCGTTTCGGATACCGGTATTGGTATTGCGACGGAGAGGCTTCCCCATATTTTTGAGCGGTTCTACCAGGGGGCCACCTTCACACGGTCTGCCGAAGGGAAAAATGTCCGGCCCTACGAGGGAACCGGCATTGGCCTGGCGCTGGTGCATGAATTGGTGAAGATTCTCGGTGGCAGCATTAGCGTAATCAGTACTGAAGGCGAGGGAACGACCTTTGCGGTCACGCTACCCTTGGCCGATAGTGGCGATAGTACCGTCCGATGGGTTACCGGGCTAGATTCGGGCGTGGCCCCGTTTGTAGTTACTGACGGGAACCACGCGCTGGAACGGCCGAAGGAGGCCGAAGCGACACTCGCTACGGCGGAAAATATCCTGCTCATCATCGACGACAATGCCGACATCCGGGCTTACATCCGCAGCATCTTTGCCGCCGACTACCAGATACTCGAAGCCGAGGACGGCCAGGAGGGTTTGCAGAAAGCTACGGCAAGTCTGCCTGATATGATTATATGTGACCTGATGATGCCCCGGCTGGATGGCTTCGGGTTTTGCCGGGCATTAAAAAAACAGGAAGCTACCAGTCATATACCGGTGGTGATGCTGACGGCCAGGGCGACCGTAGAAGACCGGATTGAAGGCTTCGAGCTGGGGGCCGACGACTACCTGACCAAGCCATTTAACCGGGAGGAAATTCGGGCCAGGGTAAAGAATCTGGTGCAGCAGCGGCAACGGCTCTACCAATGGTTTAGTGCGAAACGGACGGGGTTGGATACGCTCCCACTGGCTAGCCGGGAGCCGGTGCCAGCGTTGCTGGTTAGTGAGCAACAGTTTATCGATCGGCTGACCCAGGTGGTGAATCAGTATATTGATGAACCTGCCCTGAGTGTTGAGATGCTGGCCGGGGCTGTAAACATGAGCCGTTCCCAATTGCACCGAAAATTAAAAGCGGTGCTGGATACCTCCCCAACCAATTTTATCCGAAAAGTCAGACTGATCAAAGCGGCCAGTTTGCTGGTGGAGGGTAATCAAAGTATTACGATGGTGGCCTACGCCGTTGGGTTCGACAATCTATCTTATTTTGCCAAAGTATTTCAGGAAGAGTATGGAATGTTACCGTCACATTATAGACGTACTGAAAATTCAGGCCATAGTTTCTAAATAACGGAAACAGTAACTTTTTTGCAGCGTAAAGCCCGAATTTCCGGGCTTTTTTTATACGCATGCGACGAGATTGGTATTGATGCGACGAGGGTGGTAGCAGCCGGATAATCGATTGCAGTATTTGCCGGGGTCATTTCTGGCCTTGCCGGATGATTGCTCAATCTTATCGTTCATCGTATGAAAAACTACTACCTGACTCTTCTTTTCACTGGGTTACAGCTAGTCCTGCTGAGTTCGTTCAGCCAGGCCCAGGTCCCTGTGATCACGGCCTTAAACCCGGCACGCAACCAAAACAATGCTCCAGTTAACACCAATGTATCCGTAACCTTTGATCAGCCAATCAGTAACAGCACAGCCAGTAAAGGTGGGCTGTTACTGATTGGCCAACTGCGGGGCGGGCTGTTGCGCAACGGGCAAGGAGGCACTGCCAGCGTGAGTGGCAGCACACTCACGTTTAATCCAACCACCAACTTCAGGCCCGGCGAGACGGTATTTGTGACCAGCACGACGGCCATCCAGAGCACGGGCGGATCGCGTTTGGCGCGGGGACAGGTCTACCAGTTCACTACCCAAGTAGCTGGTACGGGCCGGGCTAATTTCACCCCCTCCGCCACTAACCTTGATCCCGCCGTGGGAGAATCTCCTTGGGGTGTGGCCCTCGGGGATGTGGATGGTGATGGCGATCTGGACATGCTCACCGCTAATCATGACAGCGATAACGTAAGTGTGCGGCTCAATGATGGTATGGGCAACTTTACCACTCCCCCATCCAACCCTGACCCCGCCGTGGGAAATGGTCCCTATAATGTGGCGTTAGGCGATGTGGATGGGGATGGCGACCTGGACTTGCTCACTGCCAATTCTATCAGCGATAACGTAAGTGTGCGGCTCAATGATGGTATGGGCAACTTCACCCCTCCCTCCTTCAACCCTGACCCCGCCGTGGGAGAATCTCCATGGGGTATGGCGTTAGGCGATGTGGATGGGGATGGCGACCTGGACTTGCTCTGCGCAAATGCTTATAGCAACAATGTGAGTGTACGGCTCAATGATGGTCAGGGTAACTTCACCGCTCCCCCCACCAACCCTGACCCCGCCGTGGAGATTGGCCCTGTGAGTGTGGTCCTTGGCGATGTGGATGGAGATAGCGATCTGGACATGCTCACCGCTAATTCTAACAGCAACACCGTAAGTGTGCGGCTCAATGATGGCCAGGGTAACTTCACCGCTCCCCCCACCAACCCTGACCCCGCCGTGGAGTTTGGTCCCTATAGTGTGGCCTTGGGGGATGTGGATGGCGATGGGGATTTGGACATGCTCACCGCTAACATAGCCTATGACAACGTGAGTGTACGGCTCAATGTTGGTATGGGCAACTTCATCGCTCCCCCCACCAATCCTGATCCTGCCGTGGGTGATTATCCCTATCATATCGCTTTGGGCGATGTGGATGCGGATGGAGACCTAGACTTGGTCACCGCAAATTATTTTAGCGACAACGTGAGCGTACGGCTCAATGATGGCACGGGCAACTTTACTGCTCCCACTACGAACCCTAACCCCGCCGTGGGGGATGGCCCTCTGAGTGTGGCATTGGGGGATGTGGATGGGGATGGGGATCTGGACCTGCTCTGTGCGAATAGGCTTAGCAACACCGTAAGTGTGCGGCTCAATGATCCGGTGCCCCCCAGTATAATAAACTTTGCGGCTACACCCAGCGCAGTCTGCGCCAGTAGCCCCGTTACCTTCACCGCTACGGTGGGCAACGTAACGGGTGCCTATAACTACACCCTGAGCAACGGCAGCAGTCCGCTCTCGGGCACCGCTAACACCACCGCGTTCAGTCAGACGCTGACGGCCAGCGGATCAGGTAGCCAGAGCTATACGCTGACGGTGAGCAACGGAGGAACACCCGCTACGGCCGTCACCAGCCTGACGGTGAACCAGTCTGGCCCAACGCGGCTGTACGTGAAGGCCAACGCAACGGGGGCCAACACGGGCTTAAGCTGGGATGATGCTTTTACCGATTTGCAGTCGGCCCTGAAGTACGCCTGTGTAGGCAACTTGAGCGAAATCTGGATTGCCCGTGGAGTGTACAAGCCTGTATCTAAACCCAGCAATCAAATTACACTTTCTGATCGGGCAGTCGGCTTCGAAATGTTGCCTGATGTAGCCATCTATGGGGGCTTTGAAGGCACCGAAACCGAGCTGGATCAGCGGCCGCTTATTAACCTGAGCAATCCTTCTTCCACTACGCTCTCTGCTGATATTGATGGCGACGGGACATTGGCAGGTAATGGCTACAGGGTTATTTACAACACCCGCCGACTCACAAGCACAGCCATTCTGGATGGAGCCGTGATTACCCCTCCTCAGAATGGTACTAATACGGGTGCTATTTCTAATAACAATACTTCAGGCAGCAGTTCCGAATGTAGTCCACAATTCCGAAACCTGCTTTTCACGGGCTTCGTAACAGGCTCTGTAAACAGTGGTTACTGCGTGGTCAATGTCGCTGGCCCTAACGCCACTGTCAGCCCCAGCTTTATAAACTGCATCTTTACGAATAACCAGGCCGGCACTTATTATGGTGTACTATTTTTTAACGAGGCAAGTGCTCAGGCACCCAGCACATCGGTAGTACAGCCACAACTGATAAACTGCCTGATTGCTGATAACACCGGTCAGGGGTTTATGTATAACAATCAACTGAGTGCAGGGCGGGTGCAGACTGAGTTTATCAACTGCTCTATGGTCAATCTGGCGGGAGGGCTGGCTCGTAATTCAACTTCGCAAAGTACATCCCCTATAACCATTAAACTAAGTAATAGCGTATTGTGGAATACAGGGGGGGCAGACACATTCCGTAAAGAGCAGGGAGCAACATCGCTTTCGGTCACGGCCCAATACAGCCTGCTGGATCAGACCATCACCGGTTACACCAGTGGACCAGGTAACCTGACGACTACCTCGTCACCGTTCGTATCGGCCAGTGACCTCAATCTGCCCAGCACCTCTCCCGCTGTCAATGCCGGTAACCCTGCCAGCGTAACCGTAGCCAGCGGACCTTACTCAGCCACCAACCTACCCCAGACCGATGTAGCCGCCAATCCCCGCATTTTAGGCGGTCGGGTCGATATGGGAGCGCTGGAAGTACAGACGACAACTCCGCTCTGTGGCACGGTGGTGTTTGTGACCGAAGCGGGAGCTGGTTTGCAGAACGGTAGTAGCTGGACCAACGCCTTCAGTGGCACGGCCCTGCAAACGGCCATCAACACGGCGGCCACCTGTGGCGCGCAGGTTTGGGTAGCGCAGGGCCTTTACAAACCCACCACCGGCACTGACCGCACCATCAGCTTTTCGATGAAAGAGGGGGTTGCCATCTACGGGGGCTTCCGCGGCACCGAAGGACAACTGGGCGACAGGCCAGGGGTTAATCCCGTTACGGGCCAACCGTCCAGCAGTACTCTATCGGGAGACATTGGCACATTGGGTGATTCTGGGGAGGATAGCGACAACAGCCATCAGATTATTTCCAATGGAACCGGCCTTTCGGAGCGAGCGATCCTGGATGGGTTTGTACTCACCCAAGCAACCAGTGAAGGTGGAACGGGTAACGGAGGAGCTATTGCGAATTACGGTCCTGTTTGTAATCCAACAATTCGAAACTGCCTGTTCGCAAACAATTATGCATCCAATCATGGAGGGGCTGTATATAATCAAAACAGCAGCCCTCTTATTGAAAACTGTGTGTTTGACATGAACACGAGTTTTCAGAATGGGGGCGCTATTTACAGTGAAGGGTCAGCAACGCTGGCCGTTAAAAACAGCTCCTTCAAAAAAAACCAAGGCTCCTTTGGTGGCACCGTGTTTACAAATGGCTCAGTAGTCTTAAGGCTAACCGATTGTACTTTCGAAAGCAATACGGCGGTCGACGGTGGAGTAATCAATGTCTATAGTGTTGCAGCTGTCAGTTTAACTCGCTGTCAGTTCCTGAATAACAGCGCAATAGACGGTAACGGTGGGGTTATGTACTTGGCGGCTGGGAGTCTGATCGCCACCGATTGCCGATTTCAAAACAACACCTCGACTGACGAGGGTGGCGTACTTAGTAGTCAGGTCAGTGCTACATTTGTCAACTGCATATTCCAGGACAATACAAGTAGTGGAATTGGTGGAGCCATTTCAGCATCTACCTCCATGACGCTAACTAATTGCAGCTTCTTAGGCAACAAAACATATCGAGGAGGGGCTATTTACTGTAATGATATAGCCATAACCAATTGTTCGTTTTTGGGAAACCAGGCCGACCAAGGAGGAGCAATTTGTAGTGAAGGAGGCAATGTTCAACTGGTTAACTCGGTGCTATGGAACAATGGAGTCGCCAATTCAATCGCCTATCCATACGGGGGAGATTTGCTCTCGGCCCGTTACAGCCTCTTCGAGCCGGGCGTAACGGGCTACACCGATGGGGGTAACAACCTCACCACCACCCTGACGCCTTTCATGAGTACCACTTCCACCCAACTGCGTGACTGCGCAGTGGCCATCAACACAGGCAGCAACCAGGCATATAGTACGGTGAGTGGTCCGGCTACAGATCTGGCCGGTAACAACCGTCTGTATAATGGTGGCTTGATCGACCGGGGTGCCTACGAGTATCAGGGCAACCCAACTGCACTAGCAATAACCAACCCTGCTGTTATGACGGCTACGGTAGGCCAGGCGTTCAGCCAGACCTTTATGGCCAGTGGTGGCAGTGGTCCCTACAGCTTCTCTGTAGTTAACTCTACCCTACCTACCAGCCTGAGTGTATCGATTGGGGGTATTTTGAGCGGCACGCCCACGGCAGCAGGTAGTTACTCGGTGCTGGTGCAGGTGAGTGATGCCAACGGTTGCGTGGGGATAGCTAGTACCGTATACGGGCTGACGGTGGCCAATGCAGTTCCTGTCTGTGGCACGGTGGTGTACGTGACCCAAAGCGGGGCCGGTAGCCAGAACGGTAGTAGCTGGACCAACGCCTTCAGCGGCACGGCTCTGCAAACGGCCATCAACACGGCGGCCACCTGCGGGGCTCAGGTCTGGGTAGCGCAGGGTCTTTACAAGCCCACCACCGGCACCAACCGCAGTATCAGCTTTGTGATGAAACCGGGCGTAACGATCTATGGAGGCTTTCGAGGAACCGAAGGGCAACTCGGAGATCGGCCAACGATTATTCCCCTAGCAGATCAGCCGAGTAGTTCGACGCTTTCGGGCGACCTGAGCGGGGATGATGGGCCTGACTTTGCCAATAACGCGGAAAATAGCTATCATGTCATTAAGAACGACAACAACGGTCTGGACAACACAGCAGTACTGGATGGATTTGTTATCCGTGGGGGCAATGCAAATGGAAACAATTCAACTGACGAGCGGGGCGGAGCCATCTACAGCCTTAGCAGTAGTCCTCGCCTAATCAATTGTAGCCTGCAACGCAATTCGGCCCTAGTCAGTGGCGGAGCTATCTATGATACAGGCAGTAGTTTCAGCCTGATCAATTGTAGTTTTCAACAGAACGCAGCCGTCAGGGGCGGGGCTATCTACATCAATGCCAGCAATCCCATCCTGATCAATTGCTGGTTCCAAGCCAATACGGTTACGTCGAATGGCGGAGCTATCTATAACAATATCAGCAACCCCAGCCTGGTCAACTGTTCGCTACAAAACAATACAGCTACCGTGGGTGGCGGAGCTATATATAACCAGGGCAACCGTAATGTCAATAATACGATCAGCTTGATCAACTCGGTGCTGTTCAACAACGGCGGTACTAACACCTTTGTGCTAACGGATGGAGGTAGCCTATCGGCCAGCTACAGCCTCTTCGAACCTTCGGTGACGGGCTACACGGATGGGGGCAACAACCTCACCACAACCATTACGCCCTTCGCGAGTGGGAGCAGTGTCGCGCTTAACGCTTGCTCACCAGCCATTAACTCGGGGAGCAACTCTGCCTACAACGCCGTCAGCGGACCACTCACCGACTTGGCGGGCAACACGCGGGTGTTTGGTGGCACCATCGACCGGGGTGCTTACGAGTACCAGAGCAACCCCACTAGCCTGACCGTGCTCAACCCCACCCTTACTACGGCCACCGTGAATCAGCCTTTCAGCCAGAGCTTCACGGCCAGTGGTGGCAGTGGAACATACAGCTTTAGTGTGGTGAGCAGCAACCTGCCCACCAGCCTGAGCCTGTCGGGCAATGGTGTCTTATCGGGCACGCCGACTCAGGCAGGCAGCTATTCGGTGCTGGTGCAGGTGAGTGATGCCAACGGCTGCGGTGGCACGGCCAGCACAGCTTATAATCTGGTGGTAACTGATGCTACGCCCACCATAACGGGCTTTGCGGTGGTACCCAATCGGGTTTGCGTCGGTAGTCCCATCACGTTTACGGCTACTATAGGGAATATAGCTGGCGGCTATAGCTGGTCGCTTGAGAATGGTGGGCCTCCCATTGGCAGTCCAAGTCCTACTACGGCCACCGCTTTTAGTGTAGTATTAACAGCAGTAGGGTCGGGTGTTCAAACCTTTACGTTAACCGTGAACAGCGGAGGACAACGGGTTTCGGCCACCACGAGTTTGACTGTGAATGCCTTGCCGATAGCCACCCTGATCAACAACGGTCCGCTGACTTGTGCCCAGACCAGTGTGACGCTGACGGCTTCGGGCGGGGCTAGCTATAGCTTTACGAATGGCAGTGGTCAGGCCGTGCCGGGGAGTGGCAACATCCGTACCGTGAGTAGCCCGGGAACGTATTCGGTCACCGTGGTTGATGGAAATGGCTGTGTGAGTACCACCACTACAACCGTTGGCAGCAATACCGTTCTAAACCTGGCTGCCGGAGCTTCACTGCCCCAGGCCAATGTAGGGGTAGTGGTGAGTTTGACAGCTTCAGGCGCTACTGCCTACCAGTGGAGTGCTCCGCCTACGGCACCGCTTACCCCTCCAGCTACTGGCTCCGCTGTATCGGCCAGCCTAACGGCCTCAGGTGTACAGACCTTTACGCTGACAGGCACCAGCGGAGTCTGTAGCCAGAGTGCTCTGGTCAGTGTGACAGCACTGGCAGGCCCCGATCTGTCAGCGATTATAAACCTGCCCGATGCCAACTTCTCGGCTGGGGCTAAAAAAGGCCTGGTGGTCGGGATCCAGGAAGTCAATGGGGCATCGTCCAGCGGGTCCATTGTCGTCACCATCACGGTACCGGTTGGCTACAGTGTCAGTTTCGACAATACCCTCACCAGTTTCAGCGTCTCAGGAGGCTCTGCCAATCCGGTGGCTGTACAGAACAGTCTGTGGCATCAAAGCAACGGGGTAGCAGGTCAGCAGATTAGTATTGCGATTAATACAGGTCAATCGGTGGGTGCCAACAGCGTGATGAATCTGGGTTTTAGCATCAGTCGCACGACGGCCAATGCCGGGAGTGCCTCCAACATCACGGTCAACATCGCCGATGACAGCAGTGGGAGTTATGATGTGAACCGGCTCAATAACGTTTATGCCCGCATTATCAATGGTTTGTGAGTAAACTGGCGATCGCTAGCCATAAAACGGAGGGTTTCCAGGGAATAAGTAGCGATAAGCTACCCGTCTCAAGAAATCCTCCGTTTTACAAGACTCATTATATTGTTTATTAAGCCTATGAAAATAGGCCATATCCATCTCCCTACTTTTGACAGTGTTTCTTTTTTTGCTCAGGCAAGTGGTTGAAGAGGGCATTACGTTAGGGAATTAACCTACCCCTCCCTGCTGTTTCATAGATTCTATTTATTTGGTTATCAAATGGTGTGTTAGTTGCCTTTTCGTACCACCTGACAGACTATCTCAGCCAATCGTCAACTTCCTGAACCTGAGCTAAATTACGAAACAGATAAGCATGTAAAGACATGTGAATTAACTTGTAACAAAGTCAATTTCTTTTTTTACGAAAGAAAGCTTACATCAACTCGGAATTTTAATCAAGTGCTTTGTTCTGAATCGATAGCCGTTTGCTATGACGGCTATCGATTCAGAGGCAATAAGGCAGAGAATCGTACCGGCGACCCGGCCAGAAGTCAGTTGTCCGACCACGGCTTAGCAGGCTGTTCCATTAACCATTCTGGCATCTCTCTGTAAAGAGGTAATAAACAAAGCGCGACTGAGCGGACCAAAAACGAACCGGGCTGCCTGAACAGTAACCCACTTAAATGTAATCACATTTTCAAATGGGTTTTCATTGAGTCGACACTTGATCTTAATTTAAACAGACCGTAATAGTCTTGACGTACTGAAGGTTGTTACGACCGAAAACCAGGCACACCATAAATCGGTACTGCATGAATGGATAGTGTCGATCGGTTTCAAAATGCCATCTTGTAAACTGGTTCATGTGGGGAATTATGCTCTATAGGTTTCTCTTTAGACCCCCAAATAGGAGAAGAGTCATAAATTAATTCGGTCTTGATGGCCGTCATAGCACACAATTCGTCCAAAAACTACTTTGTTAACACGGTTAGAAAGAGAGAGTAGGCGCGGAAACGAAAAAGCCCGGCTCAATTTGGAACCGGGCTTTTTTGTACTAGTTAACTCACATTCCTGCTCCTTTTAAAAAGTCTGGATTAGCTTTTTTTAGACTATCCAGAAAGTTCCTGTCTCTGTCAACAAGCTGTTTCCTGTCACGTTTAATCAGATTCGGTGTCTCACTTCCGGGTGTATTACTAAACCGAAAGCTAATGAACATGCCAACAGTCAAAACACCACTCATTAAGGTTAAATACAAGTTCTTATTCATCGGAGTTTTTTTATTCCTTGCAATTTAGCTATATAATGTAGCATATTTTTGCTTATATGTACCTACTAATTAGTCAGTTTTAGAAGGTAGTCTTATTTCGCATGCTTTGGGCAATTATTCTTTTGTTTCTGGAATTTTTCGTAACAACCGACCGATTACATTCACCTTTTGGCCATCCGCAAATTCAACTAGCATTGTGCCAGTTGAACCGCGTGTACACTTTTCATTCGGTTGCAGCACTGCCGTACAGAGTTGACCTTTTAGGGGCGGGTCTGTTAGACGGTCGCCGAGGTAGATATAGTATCTCATTTTTAAAGGGGCTGGGTACTAGCGAAACTATTCTTTTACCACAAGTAGCGTAGTGGTCAGCAAACGTGTGGAAATAGGCGAAGTGAGAAATAAGATACCCCAGCTCGGCATTTCGAAGTCTGCCTATTAATTTAGCGTATATTACTAATTCTTTGTTGACTTGCCTTCCGTAATTTAACCATCAATTGAACATTTCTTTCTGGAAACATCATCCCCTTGCTGACCAATCGGGTCGTCAGCTAGCTGAGAAAACCATTGATTTTCAGCACAAATTCAACCTTAACATCGTTAAATTAACCCCTGCTGGAACATGGCTAGCCGTCTGCTACGGTCTGCAAGATGCCTGGCGGGGCGATGGGCTTGGTCGCCGGGAAATAATGCGGCCCTTAATCAATCACCCTGACGATTGGCAGACACTGGTCGACTTTCGACGGGGTATCCCTCGTATGCTGAACGAGCAATTACTGGCGGCACAGCTCACCCGGTCCGCCTGTTCAGACAGTCCTGTCTATGCAACCGTTTTTAGTCCCATTTCACAGGCAATACAACTCGCCGGTATAGACCAGGTTCTGGATCATTGGCAGCATTACCCGGTTCAACTGATGGCCGGCCTGAGGCAGTTAACCAAGAATTTATGCTTTGTACTAGAAGAATTCAATAAACTGGCTATACAGGGAGTTTATTATGTGGTTCAGCATGCCCGTACCGGTGGGTTGCCGGTGGCCCGACACAGGCAGTTAAGTGAGTTCAGTGACAGGCTTTGTCTGGAAAGTGCTGCCCAGTTATTCGCCGACGTAATTGTTCATCTGCACGGTCAGAATAGTTACTTCCCGATCGACCCCTGCCCATCAGCTCTTCGTCTTCATTATACGGCCCGCCTGGATGGGATACCTGTCAGTTTGAAGAATCTCCCACCCCATCAGTCTCTTTTGCCCGGCCTTCCTACCGATGTACTTATCCGTTGCCAGACTCTGGACATGGCCTGGCAGGCGCTGGCGTGCTATTATCCTCTGGAAGAAACGGCAAACTTACCTCACCTAATGGGCGAGTGCGTTCTGCCCCTGAATTTTTCAGCCACCCAAATCGAGTTATGGAAACAAGTCGCCAAACTACCCCGCTGATACCACCCTTAGATTATAAGGGGCCGGACAATCTTCCGTTTAAAGCACTTCCGACCACCAGTTCGGAAGTCACTATATCCCGGCTTTTTGCGGATCAGGTAGCCTGTCAGCCTGACCGG
The DNA here is from genome assembly GCF_002056795.1 of Spirosoma aerolatum. Classification (NCBI taxonomy): domain Bacteria; kingdom Pseudomonadati; phylum Bacteroidota; class Cytophagia; order Cytophagales; family Cytophagaceae; genus Spirosoma; species Spirosoma aerolatum. The sequence continues at coordinate 3,853,744 of NZ_CP020104.1, forward strand.
GTGGCGATTGTGGATGGGGCCTTGAGTTGTACGTATGCGCAGTTGATGGTCAAGACCCGACAGATTGCTCAAGCCCTCAGAGCCTGTAAGCTGTCACCCGGGGCACCAGTTGGTCTGTGGATGGAAAAATCAGTTAATGCAATTGCCGCGTTGCTGGCTGTGTTAGCGGAGGGACATCCCTACGTGCCATTTGACCTGGCAATGCCTGCTCAACGCAATGCGTCCATTCTGAGCCATGCAGGTGTTCAATGGCTAATTGGTTATCAATCCGATCTACAAAAGGCTCCCCTTTCCCTAAACCAACTTGTTATAGAAGATATCGAAATCAGTGACCCCGATCTCCCTTTTGACTGTATTGGTGGCCCCGATCATCTGGCTTATATACTCTATACGTCAGGCACCACTGGACGCCCTAAAGGCGTTTACCAGAATCAGCGGGGCGTTTTACACGACGTAGCGCAGTATGTTAATTCCATTCATCTGGGTCCTCTCGATCGTCACACATTGTTGTATTCGTTATCAGTCATCGGCTCCGTCAGGGATGTTCTGGGAACGTTACTGACCGGCGGCAGTATGCATCTATACCACCCGACTAAACAGGGGCTGGCGGGCATCACTGATTTTCTACTGACGCAGCAGATTACCGTATTTCACTCGCTGCCGTTGTTATTTCGTGGCTTTTTGAGCGTGGCGAGGAAGGCTTACTTTCCCGCTATTCGATTAGTTTATCTAGCGGGTGATCGTATATATCGGGCAGATGTGGAACGCTATCGGGCCAGTTTTCGGGCAACAGCCCGGCTCTATGTGGGTATTGGCTCCACCGAGAACACGACCCTTTACCGGCAGTGGTTTTTGGATCATCAGACCGAGCTGGACAACGAACTGATTCCTGTTGGATATGCCGTGCCGGACCGACTGATGCAACTTCAGGATTCTGATGGACATGAGGTGGAAGTTGGCGAAATTGGCGAAATTGTGGTTACCAGCGCCTACGTGGCCTTAGGCTATTGGAACGATGATGAATTGACCAAAAAGGCATTTCGCCCATCGGGATCTCAGCGTACGTTCCGTACAGGGGATTTAGGACGCATCCGGCCTGATGGACTACTGGAGTTTATCGGACGCCGGGATCGACAATTAAAATTGTCGGGTTACCGGGTCGAACCCGCCGAAATTGAAGCGGTCCTACTTAGAGCACCCGGGGTAAGCAGTGCTGCCATCTTACTAAGAGAGCCTGTAGCCCATTCTTGTCTGGTCGCCTATGTTACCCTTCAGGAAGGTAGTCATCTAGCCAGTGTACGCCAGTTTGCCCTAGATCAGTTGCCAGCGCACATGGTACCAATCGCGTGGGAAATTATTGAGACACTGCCAGTACTTTCTAATTTCAAAATCGATTATGAAGCGCTGGCCCGGTTGGATGCAATTCGCTATGAGCAACAACAGACCAAGCAACCCCACCCTCAGGGAGCATCGACGGAGCAAGTGCTTCGAAAGATCTGGTGCCGATATGCATCTGCGTATTCTTTTGACGAAGACTTGAGCTGGCGTAACGGTGGCGGTTCCTCCTTTAATTCGCTGCTGTTGCTGATCGATCTGGAAGAGCAATTTGGTTGTGCATTGCCCATCGACTGGTTCCATAACCAGATGCGCCCTAGTCAACTACACATCCAGTTACAGCAGCGATTGACGCTGTCTCAGACAGGTCAAAAAGAATCGTCTGTTTACTTTGTCGTGTTTAGGCCACTATACGGTATGCGCGAAGGAACTTACCAATTTATTCAGCAGCTACGAACGATTGGTACTGTGCAAATTATTCATTATCCGGACTTTGCCCAACAATCACGGGGTACATTTTCGGCCCAATCATTTATCGGCCAGATCAAAGCCCAGTTTGATCATTTACCGGCTCAGGCTCATCTGGTGGGCATTTGTAGCGGCTGCATCGTAGCTCATGAAATAGCTCATTGGCTGGCTGGTATAAATCGACCAATGGGTCAACTTATTTATATCGATCATCCACCCGCAGGTGCCGAGATGAGCTGGTGGCCCCAACTAGTCGATACCTGGCAAAACAGGTCAATACATGCCCTTCCCCTGCGGCTGCTTCGGACGCTTTCGCGACCCCTTTACCAACGTTTAATTGTAATGTATACAGCCCGTAAGCCCCAGATGTATGCCGAAGCGTTTGTCCATCTGATGACCCGGACAACTCGTCCGTCCTCTCTGTGTCAGCCTATTATACTGGTTCAATGTGCAGATATGGCCAGCAAGTATGGGAATCGGTTAGGTTGGGATCGATATGTGTCGGGCATGCACCTTATCCAGCTACCCTATTTGCACATACAAATGTTCAGGGTATCTAACAACTTAACCAGCTTGGTAGCCCAGCTGAATGACTTGTTAAGCCCTGATAGCAAATCGGTTAGTTACTAAAAAATTAGCCGGTTGTAAATTTGGAATGGATACAAAGTGACTATAAATCATCCCTGGGTTGCCCATGTTGCTCAAGGGCTGGCCTGTTTTATTCCCCTTTTTAGACCTGTTTAAATCGGATGTTTGAGAAACAGCTTTACCCCTTCCCTGCTAACTATTTATTTTTTCGCTACGATTTTCATAAGGAGTTTAACGTCGCCCAAAATTGCATCACCAGACCGATAAAAGTACTTCTCTGACCCAGAGTCGATACCCCAAGCTGTTCGATCAATGATCAGTGTGCCATTCATCTCGACAGTTCCGTCCATTCCGTCCTTAAAATTCATTTTGACTGGAAAAGTAACGGCCTTCGTGATACCTTCAATAGTCAGGTTCCCTGTAACTTTTATATTTCCATCCGTTGTAACTTTTATACTTCCATCTGTCGGAACTTTTGTATTTCCATCATTCCCTGTTTCAACCTTCGTAATTGTGAATGTAGAAACAGGGAATTTTTTGACATCAAAAAATGGAGGTAATTTATTGCGTAAAGGCTGATCATCAAATTTTTCAATTGTATTCATGTCAACTTCAACTGCACCGCCCACCAGATGACGGTTGTCGATCAACAAGTGTCCTTTTACTATATCGACATCCCCTGTACTGGTACCATCACCCAGAAACGTAGTACCTTCCCATCCACCAAGTAGCCTAGAACCTTTCCAGACTATAACACTTTGCTTCGTATCGATGCTATATTTTTTCTGTCCCTCTTTATTATAAAAGTCTGTGATGGTCTTTCCATCGTAGCGATACACGCCGGTCGCATCGCCAAACCAAATACTGCCATCGTTCGCTTCCAAAAGACCCAGAAAAGTCCTTCCTGACCTAATTTCGGTTATAGTAGGATTATTACTATATAAGGACGTAGCATCATACCGGGACAGTGCCTGAACCGTCCAATTAGCAGGATTTACTGGGCCAGTAGTCCAGATGTTCCCTTTTTTATCCTGGATTATAGCATAAGCCCCTCGCTCCGATACCTTAGTAAAGCTACTGCCGTCATAGCGATAGAGGCCACCGGTCCTGCCTACTTTAAAGCCATTATAACCGCTGAGCCAAATAGTCCCTTTTCGATCTTCCATTATAGCCCAAACGTCGAGAAAGGGTTCGCCTTTATGGGTTAACGTGGTAAATTTTTTCCCGTCATACACAAAGGCGTCGCCCCTTGTGCCCACCCACAATTTCCCTGCTCTATCTTCAATGATTGTATGAATATCATTATTCCAATTTCTGTCCTTAAAAAAAAGCGGGGCGTTCGGAGAGGTAAAATTTCGAAATGATCTCCCATCGTAACGGCTTACTCCACCTGCAGTGCCGAACCAAATAATACCGACTCTATCTTCATAAACAGACGTAACTCGATTATTAGCAAGCCCCTCCGTGGTAGTAAAATGTTGTATGGATTTCCCGTTGTCATAATAAACCCCTGAATCAGTGGTAGTGAACCAACTATTTCCTCGTCGATCTTCCAGGGCATCCCAGAATATGTGCTGACCTAGTTTGCTTGTAAGATTAGTAAACGATTTTTCCCCGGCCCTGGAAGGGTCATATCGAAAAACATCACCAAATGATGAGTTGTTGGGGCCAGCAATCAAAATGGTGCCATTTCTGCCTTTTTTTATATTACGTACCATTATGTTAGGCCCTATATCTTTAATTTCGGACTTTATGTTGTCTTTTGGTACGTTTGTTTTTTGCCCACAGGAAGTGCAAAAAACAAACGTCAGGAACAGAGCATATACGCGGGAGTAGTTCATCCTTTTTATTTTTTGATACCAACGAATTTCAACCGCTGCGCTGGGCCGCCATTGCGGTGGGCCGCAAACCTACCCGGCTTTTTGTTAAGTGCGTTGGTGAGCTAGTAAAAGAATGTTAACGAAACGTAAAAGTTGCTTTCTTAGACTGCTATGGATTTTGCCTCCAAGCACATGGGCATTGTGAATGAATACATACAATGCTCTCGCAATAACACGCCCACCTGAGAATCATACACTATCCATCGAGTATTCGCTTGAGCTATACCGACCTTTCAATACGGCCCTTTATCATAACATTTAATTATCGTCCATAACTATAAGTTGGGGTATTTCTGAACTTTATACACCCTTATTAGTTTTATCTTTACAACAGAATTAAGCGCCGGAGGGACCCGGCGTTTCCTTTTAAGATATTAGTTGATTAATCCTATAGACAATATACTTTATGTCTATCTTATTCTCCGACAATGTAAGTACCGTCGCCCGGCGCGACATTCTGGATCTCCAGCAGAAGATCAGCTCATTCCAGCAGGGTGATATAGCGGATGAAGCGTTTCGCAAATTCCGACTGACCCGCGGGGTGTATGGGCAACGGCAGCCGGGGGTTCAAATGATCCGGATCAAACTACCTCACGGTCGCATAACGGCCGATCAGTTGGTTCGGATTGCCGATCTGTCGGATAAATACGCAACGGGAAATCTCCACGCGACCACCCGACAGGATATTCAACTCCATTTTGTCAAACTGGCCGACTCACCTCAGCTCTGGGCCGATCTGGAAGATGCAGGCATCACACTGAAGGAAGCCTGTGGCAATACTGTTCGGAATGTAACCGGCTCAGCCAGAGCGGGTGTCGACCCTGAAGAGCCATTCGATATTACGCCTTACGCCTATACTATTTTCGATTATTTTCTGCGGAATCCGATCTGTCAGGATATGGGTCGAAAATTCAAGATTTCGGTCTCTTCAAGCGAAAAGGATTCGGCCTATGGATACATGCACGATGTGGGCCTGATTGCCCGTATCCAGGATGGAAAACGGGGCTTTAAGGTCATGCTGGGTGGAGGGCTGGGGGCTCAGCCTTTCCCGGCTCAAACGGCTTTTGAGTTTCTGGAAGAAGATCGGATAATCCCGTTCATCGAAGGTGTGATTCGGGTATTCGATCGCTATGGAGAGCGGCAGAAACGCCACAAAGCGCGGATGAAATATCTCCTGAACGACATTGGACTGGACGAATTACTTCGTCGCATCGAGGACGAAACCCCGGCTCTCCGGGTTAAATCCTTTGCTGTGGATGCCCATGCTGGCAATGCGCTGTTTGCTCCTGAGCCCGCCCCTCGATTAGATGCCCCCGTCCCGAGCACAATACCCAATAACGCCCAATTTGAGCGTTGGCTGAAAACGAATGTATTCGAGCAAAAGCAGACTGGCTGGTATGCGGTTCAACTACGGGTTTTGCTGGGCGATATGCATTCAGATACAGCCCGGTCACTGGCAACTATCGTTAAAACTTACGCTGCCGACGATATCCGGGTTACAGTCAACCAGGGCTATCTGCTTCGGTTCATTAAGCCGGAAGACTTACCGGCGGTCTTTGAGGCCTTGAACAGCCTCGGTCTGGCTGAGCCCGGTTTTGACACAACGGCCGACATTACTACCTGCCCCGGTACGGATACCTGTAACCTGGCCATTTCCAGTAGTTATGGGATTACCCGAGCCCTGGAAACGATGATGACCGAAGAATTTCCTGAGCTGATCTATAACAACGACATCAAAATTAAGATTTCGGGTTGTATGAATGGCTGTGGGCAACACTCGGTAGCCAATATTGGGTATCACGGTTCATCGCTGAAAAATGGCGCCTACGTGTTACCCGCTTTGCAGGTGTTGCTGGGCGGTGGTTTTAACGGGAAAGGAGAAGGTCTGATTGCTGACAAGGTGCTCAAAATTCCGGCCAAACGTGGTCCGCACTCGTTACGGGCATTGCTACAGGATTATGAAGCCAACGCCTTTGAGGGAGAATATTACAGCGATTATTATGCCCGGCAAGGCAAAAATTATTTTTACCAGCTCTTAAAACCCCTGGCCGATCTGAAAACGCTGGTGGATAGTGATTACATCGACTGGGATCATACCGAACAATACGTTACAGAAGTAGGAATTGGCGAATGTGCCAGTGTCCTGATCGATCTGGTAGCGACTACGTTGACCGAAGCATCTGAAAAATTAGGCTGGGCGCGGGAGGCTCTGACCGAAAGTCGCTGGGCCGATGCACTTTATCATGGGTACAACGTATTCATTACCGGGGCAAAAGCCGCGCTGATGAGCCGTGATGTTCCCACCAATACCCAGCACGGTATTGTCAGTGATTTCGATAAAACGTTTTTGGGAGAATCCGATTTCCATCAGGAGGAAGGTGAATTCAAAACGCTGGTGTTCAGCATCAACAAACAGGAGCCTTCCGAATCTTTTGCTAATCGATTTATTGCCCAGGCTGAAGCGTTTCTGCAAGCCATACAGTCCTACCGCGAAACTCAGATCGAACTCGAAGGCGCTCCTGAATTGCAGGAGTTAACCCAGGCACAGGATAGCTAATTATCAATGATCGAATGATTGAATGATAGACTAATGGTTTCGCAAATTAGTCTACCATTCAATCATTCGATCATTCAACAAGTCAATCATTGACATGAAATTAACACTCGTGGGGGCCGGTCCGGGCGACCCGGATTTGATAACGGTGAAAGGAATTAAGGCGTTGCGTCAGGCCGATGTGGTCATGTACGACGCGCTCGTTCACCCGGATTTGCTGGATTATTGCCGACCCGACGCGCTTAAGGTGTATGTGGGCAAACGCCGGGGTGCCTACTCCTGCATGCAGGAAGATATTAACCCGCTGATTGTCCATTATGCCCGGCAGTATGGGCATGTGGTACGGCTTAAAGGGGGCGACTCGTTTGTATTTGGGCGGGGCTATGAAGAAATCGAGTACGCCCGACAGCATGGTATTGACACTGAGGCTATACCTGGTCTTTCCAGTAGCTACGCCGTGCCGGCCTCAGCCGGTGTCCCGTTGACAACACGGGGGCTTTCTGAAAGCTTCTGGGTCGTTACGGGTACAACGAAAGATGGGCAATTTTCAGCCGATCTGCGATTGGCCGCCCAGTCAACGGCTACGGTAGTGGTATTAATGGGGATGCACAAATTGGCCCAGATCATGGCCGTTTTTGCCGACTGTGGTCAATCCGATACGCCTGTGGCGATTATTCAGAATGGCACCCTCCCCGAACAGCAGGTGGTGATTGGACGCGTATCGGATATTGTTCAGAAGACCGAAGAATCGGGGGTTGGTAATCCTGCCATTATCGTGGTAGGCGAAGTAGCCAAACTGGCCATTTCGGACCTGTTGGCTCTTTCCCAGACATCCGACCAGGATAATCCGTAATGACGATCCTATACGGCCCCCTTTCTGATTCAGAAGGATAACGTACAGCTTTTAAAAAATACATACGACAGCCAGCGTTTTGTCAGCTAAATCCGACAATCGCGGGCTGTCGTATGTATTTTTGTAACCCCAAAATCGTACAACATTGATCGATGGCTCAGCGTCGGCTAGCTATCGACCTGTAATTAATTCATCATGCAACCAATTGACCGACTAAAAGCAGTAATCGAGCCCTTCCGGCAGGAAATCATCAACCATAAGGTCTATTCGGCCATTAAAACCATCGACGATCTGACCGTTTTCATGCAGTACCACGTCTATGCGGTTTGGGACTTCATGTCATTACTCAAAACATTACAGAATAATCTGACCTGTACCTCGGTACCCTGGTTTCCAAGGGGTTCAGCCGATACGCGTTACCTCATCAATGAAATCGTAGCGGGCGAAGAGTCGGACATTGATCTGCTGGGTGAGCGGAAAAGCCATTTCGAAATGTATCTGGATGCCATGCAGCAAGCTGGTGCAGACAGTAGCCAGATAATGCGCTTTCTATCGACCTTACAGGAAAACGGTTCACTCGAAAAAGCTCTTCTTAACTCAGAAACACCAACGGCCGCCAGTGATTTCGTCCGCTATACGTTTGATGTTATCCATAGCCAGAAACCGCATCTGCAATCAGCGGTGTTTACATTTGGTCGGGAAGATCTGATTCCGGGTATGTTTCTATCGATGATTCAGGATTTGAATACCAATTTCCCCGGCAATATTTCACAGTTTACCTATTACCTCGAACGGCATATTGAAGTGGATGGAGACCACCATAGCCACCTGGCCCTACAAATGACCGCGAATTTATGTGGAGATAATCAAACCTTCTGGCAAGAGGCCGAACAGGCGACCATTGCTTCACTCCAGCAACGCATTCGCCTTTGGGATGGGGTGTACGAAACCCTGCTGACGAATCAATCAGTTGCTCAACCCGTTCCTGCTGATCTGGGTTAATCCATCGTTCAGGCAACTATGTTCTAGTAGACGCACGGTTGACGAGTTATTTACTCAAACGTGCGTCTTTTAGTTTGTGGCAGGTAATACAAACAGAGCAGATGTCCAGGAAAGTTCGCGGCCTGTCATGCGTTCTTTCTCGTAGTAATCGACCAGTCGCATATCGTACCCTCGAAGTAGCTGGAGAATAGCCAGAGGATCGGACTGCCCTTCATAGATGGGTGCAAAATTCAGTTCCAGCAAGATGGCGCCGATTCGTTTCCGAATTAGTAAATTGGTTGCTCCACGCAAAACAGGGAGTTCAAATCCCTGCGTATCAATCTTTAACAGGTCTATTCTGTCAATTCCCTGAGCAGCACAGAAGCCGTCGAGCGTATCGACTTTAACCGACTCTATGGAGGCAACCTGTTCACCAAAGAAAATATTTTCGGTTTTATCCGGGTTAACGGCCAGAAATGAACTGAGTTCCGACTGTTCATAATTCCGAAACTCTGCCGTTCCGGGCTGTTCACCAAAGGCAATCTGATGCAGCGATACCCTTGGCCCATAAGATTGACTGGCTAATCCGTTGAAGGTAGCTGAAGCCGGTTCAAAGGCATGAATCACCGGATTGGTCAGGCACTGTTGCAAGAGCTGAATGGTCTGGCCCTGATTGGCTCCCACATCAAAACAAAGTGGATTCGGTTGACCAATAAGGTGACGCAAATCATCTTCCAGTTTCAGACCATTAACCTGATCCGGGTATTTACGGGCCAGAAACACCCCAAACGACGAAAAGACGGCCTTTACCGCCGTTGCCACTTTACCCATCTTCCTGCAATTTAGTTGGAAAGTCCGGTTCTAGAAAAACACAGAATCACAGAGATAGGCTGATCGTTAGTTATTCTGCATGCACTGTGATTCCGTATTTACTTTATAAAATTAAGTTGCTGATTTCCTCTACGGGCACTTTATGCTGTTCGCCCGTCACCATGTTTCTCAGCGTAAGGAGCCCTGTCTGCACTTCTTCTGAGCCAATCAATACCACGTAGGGAATCGATTTGGCATTGGCATAATCAAGCATCTTTTTGATTTTCGCCAGATCAGGATACACTTCAGCGGCTATATCCGAATTCCTTAACTGACTCAGCAAAGGCAACGCCACGCGCCGGGCCTCGGCATCGAATGGCACAATGAGTACGCGTGTACCCTGCCCGGCACTAGCCGGAAACAGATTCAGCTCCTCCATGACATCATAGATTCGGTCGACCCCGAAGGAGATACCGACCCCCGACAAACCAGGCATACCAAAAGCCCCCGTCAGGTTATCATAGCGTCCACCCCCACTCACACTACCGATACTCACCCCATTGGCCTTCACTTCAAAAATAGCTCCGGTATAATAGGACAGGCCACGAGCTAATGTGGGATCCAGCTCTATCTGACTGTTTAGTAAGCCATAAGCATCCACTAACTGAAGTGTTTCTTCAAGTTCAGCAATACCTTTCCGGGCAGTTTCCGAAACGGCTAGCCAATTACTCAAACGCTCAAGAATCTGTCGAATGTCTAGTTCCGTAAAAGTGAATAGCGGTAACAGGTTGGTAATCGTGTCTTCTGAAAATCCGCGCTCACGCAGTTCATCCAGCACTTTCTCCTGCCCAATCTTATCCAGCTTGTCAATAGCTACCGATAAGGTCCCCTCCTGTCCCGGTACGCCAATGGCTTCGGCAATACCTGCCAGAATCTTTCGGTTGTTGATTTTCAGGGTAAACTGCTGAATACCCAGATTTCGGAATACTTCGTGGATCATCAGCACGATTTCAGCCTCACAAATCAGCGAGTCGGTCCCGACAACATCTGCATCGCACTGATAAAACTCCCGGTAGCGCCCCTTCTGAGGTCGGTCGGCTCGCCAGACGGGTTGCATCTGGTATCGTTTAAAGGGCAGGGCCAGCGCATTCCGATTCATGACCACGTACCGGGCAAACGGCACGGTAAGATCATAGCGCAGTCCTTTTTCAGCGATTTTAGGGGTTAATTTTTTATACCCTGAAGAAATATCCAGTTCTGTGAGATTAGCCGCAAAATCACCCGAGTTCAGAATTTTAAACAACAGTTGGTCGCCTTCGTCGCCGTATTTTCCGGTCAGGGTGGAGAGATTCTCCATAGCCGGGGTTTCGAGGGGTAAAAAGCCGAATCGTTTGAAGGTTTGCCGGATGGTATCAAATATAAACAGCCGTTTGCTCATTTGCTCCGGGCCAAAATCACGCGTTCCTTTGGGTAATGTCGGTTTTTGCATCCGGCAAAAGTACAGAATTATATGGTTTGCCGTAACCTGGAATCGCTACAGAAATGCACCCAGGGCTGCGAGCCATAACTCATTAAACAAATGATCAACAGGAGGGCTAATCGATGCTGCATACTGTAGAAATACAATACCAAAGATAGCGGATGAGTCGACGAGCATCTGAACAATAAGTATTTCCTACAAAATATTCTCCAAATAATACTCAGCCATGTTAATTTTATTTTAACCTTTATTAAATCCTTTTTAATTGAGTCCCCATTTTCCAAAACTTACAAAACATTAGCACCACTTTATTCATTATGCAGCATTTTTATCCTTCTTCTCCCCCTCTCGTTCACAAATGGGCCTGCCTGCTTATGCTGGCGATCGGTTCTGTTGCTATGGCTGGCCCTGGTAGGATTGCGACTGGCAATCCTACAACGCAAAACCCCTCAGCCGACATTACGGTTAGTGGACGTATTACAGATGCCACAACCAACGAAGCACTGGCAGGTTGCAGTGTCGTTGTGAAAGGAACCACCCGTGGAACAACCGCTGATGCGAATGGTAATTACCAGATAGCGGTACCAAACGGCAACTCAGTCCTGGTTTTCGGTTTTATCGGCTTTGTTTCTCAGGAGATTCCAGTTGGTAATCAGACAACCATTAATGTGTCGTTGAAAGCATCGGCCTCTGAACTGGCTCAGGTCGTAGTCATCGGTTACGGTAGTGCTTCTAAAAAAGACATGACCGGCTCCGTAAAGTCGATCAAAAGCGCCGAATTCAATAAAGGGATCATCAACTCACCCGAACAATTGTTACAGGGTAAAGTGGCTGGGGTCAATGTTACCTCAGCCAGTGGTGAACCGGGCGGGCAGCAAAACATTACGATTCGAGGCCCTGGTGGTGTTCGGACGGGTAGTACGCCACTCTTCGTGCTGGATGGTATTGCCCTCGACAATTCCAGTACGGGTGGAGCCACCAATCCGTTAAACTTTCTGAATCCGCAGGATATCGAGTCAATTGATGTGCTGAAAGATGCCTCCGCAACGGCTATTTACGGAGCGCGGGGCGCCAACGGGGTGGTACTGATCACGACCAAAAAAGGCAAGGCCGGTTTTTCGAACTTTACCTTGTCGAGCAGCCTGGGTATTTCCAACCTGACTCGTCCGCTGGCCGTTTTCTCACCTGACGAATACCGGCGGCAGGTTCCGGCTGTGGGTGGTGTACTTGAAGATTTTAAAGGCAATACCGACTGGCAGAAAGAGGTAACCCGAACCGCCCAAACCTGGAACCACAACCTCTCGTTTGGCGGGGGAACCGATAAGTTGACCTATTATGGCTCACTGGGCGTTCAGAATCAGGAAGGTATCGTTAAAAACAGCCGGATGAGCCGCTATACGGGCCGCATCAACGTGTCGCAAAAACTGCTCGAAGACCGGCTGAATTTGGACGTAAACCTGACGGCATCTTATACCTATAACCAACGCCCTCCTACAGATAACCCCACGAGTAGTGCTGTCACCATTTTAGGAGCAGCCATATCGGCCAACCCAACCCTGCCCGCCTACGATAGCAACGGTGACCCCTACAAATACCTGAGCGGGACAAATCCGTTGATTACGCTGAATCTGGAAAAAGACCAAACGACCATCAATCGGGTTGTGGGAAATATTTCGCCCTCGTTCAAGATTACGAAAGATCTGGTCTATAAGCTGAATCTGGGAGTTGACAACTCCAATTCAATGCGCGATTTACAGTCCTTACCCAGTCTGGTTCCACAACAGGATGGCCGTTTGGAAACCATTTACCGAATCAATCGCAACATTCTGGTCGAGAACTACTTTACCTACACGCTGGCCCGGCAGGATCATAACCTGACGGCGCTGCTGGGGCATTCATATCAGAAAATTTACGTGCAGGAGCGTTCATCGAGCATCAACAAATTCCCCATCTCCCCTATTGAACCAATCTATAATCCAGGTTTAGGCCAGGACCTGACCCTTGCCAACAACAAACCGACGGGTTTTGCGATTGAAAACGAGCTTCAATCCTTTTTTGGCCGGGTCAATTATCACTATAAAGATAAGTACCTGGCAACGGCAACGGTACGGGCCGATGGGTCATCGAAATTTGGAGCCAACAACAAATACGGTATCTTCCCTTCGTTCTCACTGGGCTGGCGGCTATCGGAAGAATCCTTCCTGAAAGCGGGGCCGTTCAGTGATCTTAAATTACGCGCAGGCTGGGGCCGCACCGGTAATCAGGAAATCCCATCCAAGATCACCCAGGCGCTATTTACCTCGCAGGTGTCGGCTTCTACCAGCTACCCACTGGCGGCTACAGGCGCTTACCCGGCCGGTACATCATACACCCGTCTGGCAAACCCCGACATTCAATGGGAAGTATCGAACCAAACCGATTTGGGACTTGATTTTGGTCTGTTTAAGGGAGCTTTGACCGGATCGGTCGATTACTTCCGGAAAGTCTCCAACAACATCCTGCTGGAAGTAATCCCTTCCGACCCGGTTCAACCAGCCGGAACGTTCTGGACCAATGTACCCGATATGACCATTACCAACCAGGGGCTTGAACTGGACCTGAACTATCGATATGCCAGCCTGAACGGTTTTCGGTTCGATATTGGCGGGAATATCACCTTCATTGACAATATTGTGAACAATTCGCCTTATACCGTTATTCCGTCAGGATCAGCGTCGGGCTCCGGGCTTACCTCGGCCACGATCAACGGCTACATCAATGGACAGCCAATCGGTACGTTTTTCCTGAAAAACTTCATTGGTCTGGACGATAAGGGGATCAGTAAATTTCAGGATGCGGATGGCGACGGCATCATTACGGATAAAGACCGGATTGCGGCCGGAAGCGCACTGCCAACGAAACAGTTTAACCTGAACAGCAACATAGCTTATAAAGGGTTCGATCTGGCTATCAATTTCAACGGGGTATCGGGCAATAATCTCTATGACAATACCGCTAATGCCAATTTCTACAAACTTCGGTTGTCGAAAGGGCTGAATACCACGGCTGAGGCCATTCAATACCCCAATGAGTCGATCAATAACTCGGCCCCGGTATCGACCCGCTATCTGAAAAACGGCTCGTTCTTCCGGTTGAACAACCTGACGCTGGGGTATAATCTTGATCCGAAACTCATCGGCATGAAACGCTGGATCTCGGGCATCCGGCTGTCGGCAACGGGGCAAAACCTGTTTGTCATTACGAAATACGACGGATACGACCCCGAAGTGAACACCGATCGTACCATCAACGGTATTCTGTCGTATGGCATCGACTACCTCAGTTACCCCAAAGCCAGAACCTTTGTATTCGGCCTGAATCTTACTTTTTAATTCCGATTATCCAATGAAAAAGAAACTCATATCCATGCTGGCCCTGGCTGGTGTGCTCTTTATAAATGGTTGTACTAATCTGGCCGAAAAAGTGTTGGACGAAGCATCGGTTTCGGGACTGACCGACCGGCAGGCAGCCGATGGTATCCTGGCCCCTGTTTATGCCCGTCTGCCAGACATCTTCCTGCATACCAACTACTTCGCCATTCAGGAGATTTCGACGGATGAAGCGATACTCCCCTACCGTGGTGGGACCGACTGGGGTGATAATGGTATCTATCTGGCCATGCACCAGCACACGTACACCAGCACCGACCCCAACCTTCGGAATACCTGGACACTCATTTTACAGGGACTGTCGCGGGCCATTACTGCCATCAACACACTGCCCACACTGAAAGACCCCGTAACAAAAACCTATCTGGCCGAAGCAAGGGGGATGCGGGCGTATTATGGATTGCTGACCCTGGACCTGTTCGGACTCGTGTTTGTGAAGGATGACCTGGGGGCTACCTCGACTATTCTGCGTGGAGCCGAAGCGGTCGAATACCTGAAAAACGAGTTTCTGGCCGTAGAGCCTGATCTGGAAACGGGAGTTGGCCCTGGCCGTCTGACGAAAGGGGCCGTCTGGGGGCTACTGGCTCGGCTGTATCTGAATGCAGGCGTGTATCGGGATATTTACGGCGCTCAGGTTACGTTTAAGCCCGAAGATATGGACAAAGTGGTTGAATACTGCGACAAGATTATCAACTCGGGTCAGTATCAACTATCGAAGGATTACTTTTCCATTTTCAACTCCGACAATCATGACAACAAGGAGTTGATTTTTGCCGTTGACCAGCGGGCCGATCTGAATGGCACGAATCGGATGGCCTATTTCTCGCTGTCGGGCGATCAGTTTCCAATACCTGCCTATCCAAATGCCAACGGAACCGATGGGCCCGCTATCACCCCCGATTACTACCGTACCTGGGTAAATGCCTACGCACCCAAAGACCCAACGGCGGACCCCCGGTTTTACAAGCAGAACCTATCGATTTATTCCAACCCAGCCGATTCCTGCGTAGCAGAAGCGGATTTCAACATCAATCGGGGTATTCTTCGGGGCCAGCAGTACGGCCTGATTCGTCGGAATGGGGTATTTCTGAAATGCCCGGATGGCAAATTCAAGGTAGCTAAACTGTACCATGATACCCGCAACAAACCAACGCTGGCCGTTGATTTCACCGAACAGATTGATTTCACGGTGGCTGGCAGTAACTACAATACTGGCTATCGGGTAGAAAAATATGAATTCAGTAAGAAATCGGTGAGTGGGCGTAATTTCGGAGAGGCTGACATTATCATTCTTCGGCTGGCCGATATTTACCTGATGCGGGCCGAGGCCAAACTTCGCAAGAGCAACGATGCTGCCAGTGCCTTAGCCGATGTCAATACGGTACGGGCCGCCCGAACGGTGACGGCTCCCCCACCTGCTCTGACCACCATGAACCTGGATTTGTTATACCGGGAACGCGGATTTGAGCTGTACTGGGAAATGGTTCGACGGACTGATATGATCCGGTTTGGCAAGTACGAGGGCACCTGGACAGAAAAAACAAATAGCGACAAGTTTAAACGGATTTTCCCGATTCCGCAGACAGCGATTGATGGCGCTTCTAACCTACCCGGCTATTTAGTTCAGAATCAGAGCTATTAACCCGTATATAGAATCCTTTTTGCAGTCGACCAGATCATTGATCTGGTCGACTGCTTTTAACCCTACCGATCAACTACGAACGGTGATTTCAGGGATACCACTAATAGCACAGGCTGTTCTGGAAAATGAGCTCCAATAGGAACCGAATACTTTTTGTGTTTTTGAGAGGGTATATAACTCCACAACGGCCCGTTGCATTCCCTGGACTGTCGTTCGGTTTACAGGTTCACAATTCGTTTTAATTCGTTCGCCAAACCTATTCATCAAGTGAACCTTAACAGCTGTGTCATCCGACGCTACATAAAAATTGGTTAAGGGTTCCCGCTGTATTTCCTGCTGCATGACGTCGATAAATAAGGCTAACGAACTCTGTGTCCGAGCTTTCTCATTATCGGTTCTTCGTATATGAACGCCCACCGTGTAAGTGTTAAACGATTTCGATTCGTTGGCTATTTGCTCCCTAATAAGGGCGGTAGGTTTAAAGGAGTTATACGTAGTTTGAGCCTGAAAAAAGCTAACGCAGCTACTTATATAACTCGTTTTGTATTGCTTTAGCTGTAAAAAATCGTAGTTCTCTGAAGACAACTGATAGACTCTGGACGTATGAAAAAAAGGGCCGCCCCCAATCGTTCGCACTAGATCGGGTATAAATAGATTCCTCTTTCGACCAGGCCGAAAAAAAATAGGTACTCGACTACACTCAACCAGTTTTACGCCCTTTATGGGTTCAAATAAGGCCCAAAATGGACTATTCAGGTGCTCATTCCTAACCCAGTAAAGTTCAAGTTCCTGCTGTATAGCAGTTGCTAATTCGATGGCCGAACTCATGGCGCGCATCCGATTACATAATCCGAACATTGGATAAAACTTGATCACGACACCAGTTGTTTATGTTCAGCTTATCAAACGATACGATGATTGCCCACTCGAAGAGCTATTTTTGACCTGAATAATCTGGGCCGCAATACTTACCGCAATTTCTTCAGGAGTCTGGCTGTGAATCGGAATACCAATCGGTGTGTGAATCTGGCTAAGTACCTCGTCAGAAATGCCTTCAGCCCGATAGGCAGCAACTAACGTATCCATCTTCGTCTGGCTGCCCAACACCCCCACATAGCGAAATGCCCTGTTCAGCAACGCCCGGATCGCCAGGTCATCGGTACGGTAACCAACCGTCATGATCACCACATATTGGTTATTGCCCGGAGGAATCAGGTTGGTCAGATCACGATAATTGCTAATGGTGATTTTCTCATGAGCAACCTCATTCAATTGTATAGTATGCAGGTCAGGACGGTCGTCGTATAGGCGGATATAAAAGTCCATTTGACTCATCAACCGGGACAATGCCAGTGCACAATGTCCCCCTCCGATAATGAACAACTCATTTTTGTAGCCTAGTCGCTCCTGATATACCCATTCGTCAGCCAATTGACGGGTAAATTCGAAATCGAATCCGGGAACTACTTTATCCGTAAATGCAATGCCTGTTGGGGACAAACTCAGTAATCCATTGGCATGTTCATCAAGACAGGTAACAATAGCCTGAACAACAGGTTCATCGTCGGGCTGAAGTTGATACAATAGAATCGTTTGTTCCCCGGAGCAGATCAAACCACTCTGGTTCTGAGCGGCTTTCTTATCATGAAATTGTGTTCGGATGGATAGCTCAGACGTTTGTGTCTGTAGCTTTTCTTTAGCAAGTTCCACAAACTTATGCTCCATAATACCTCCACCAATCGAACCTTCCATAGCACCCGATGCCGTCACCGCCATGGCGAACCCCTGTCGACCGGGGCTACTTCCACGACTTTCCAGTACGTAGAGCAACATAACCGGCTCCCGTTGCTGAATGCACTTATGGATGCGTTGCCAGACGATTAACGACTTCGGTTTGTTCATGGACAGAGGGCATCGAACCCAGCGTAGTGCTTGTTTGATATAAAGCCATCAGAAGTTTTTCGGGCGTCATGGGCGCATCGAATGGCATGTCGGCTTTTGGATTAAATGCCCGGATGGCATTCCGAAGGGCAAAATAAGCACCGATACCGTACATTAAGGGTGGCTCTCCGACCGCTTTCGACCGAAATATAGCCAGGTTATCCTGCTCAGTGTTTAGCGGCTCAATGGCTATTTCTTTGGGTACCGAATAGATGTCGGGCACTTTATAGGTCGATAACGCATTGGAACGTAACCGACCGGCTTTATCATACACGACTTCTTCCATAGTCATCCAGCCAAGCCCCTGCACAATCCCCCCTTCAATCTGCCCCTGATCAATAAGTGGGTTCATGCTGACACCAAAATCGTGGACTACTTTAACTGATTCCATCTCATAGGTTCCACGCAGGCAATCAACTGTCACTTCGATTATAGCGGTGCCATACACATGATAGGCAAACGGATGTCCTTTTTCCTGGCTGGCGTCGTAATGAATCTCGGGGGTGGCATAGTGTGCATGTTCGGACAGGCTGACCCGTTTGGTAAACGCTTCCATCACCAGTCGGTTCCAGTCCCAGTCAGTACGCTCACCGTTTACGTAGACCCATTCATCCTTCAGGGAAATCGCTTCGGGGGTTGTTTGTAATTCCCCCGCAGCCACCACCTTTAGCCGCTGTGCAATGTCGGTACAGGCTAGTTGTACGGCTTTACCATTCAGGTCAGCGGTTGCACTGGCGGCAGAGGGCGATGTATTGGCAATTCGGTAGGTGCTCGTCGTCTGCAATTTCACCCGCTCGGGTCGAACAGACAGCGTTTGGGAAGCCACCTGGAGCATTTTTGTATTCACTCCCTGCCCCATTTCAACGGCACCCGTACTAACGCCCACGCTACCATCGGTATAGACATGCACCAACGCCCGTGCCTGGTTCATCCGGGTGTTCGTAAACGAGATTCCGAAGCAAATTGGCATCAACGCGAAGGCCTTCTTAGTCAATAGGTTAACACTGTTAAATGAATCAATTCTGGAACGGATCGATTCCAGGCTGTATAACTCAATCGCTTTGTGCCAGCAGGCCCGCGCTTCGCTTACGGCTTTCTGTCCATAGGCAAATTCATCGCCGGTTTTATTGAGGTTTTTAGCCTGTATGACCGATGCCTCGACCCCTAATGCCTCGGCAGCTCTGGCAATAGCGGCTTCGATAACGAACATGCCTTGCGGCCCTCCAAACCCCCGGAACGCCGTGTTCGGTGGAAGATGCGTTCGGCAACTGTAGGCTGTAGCGGTTACATTCGGAATAAAATAGGTGTTGGTGCAATGAAACAAGGTTCGCTCGAGAACTGCCGGTGACAGGTCGGCAGCCGCCCCGGCATTCTGATAAAACGTGGCCTCATAGGCTATAATCGTCAAATCGTCGTTCAGACCGATTTTAAAGTCCGATGAATACGGATGCCGTTTGCCGGTCATGGCCATATCCTCCATCCGATGCAGGGAATATTTAACGGGTTTTCGGAGCACATGAGCCGCCAGGGTACACAGAGCCGCCCACATATTGGCCTGATCTTCTTTACCACCAAATCCACCACCCAGCCGCGTCACGTCGACATCGATCTGATGCATGGCCAGGCCCGACGACCGTGATACAGCCCGTTGTACTGCCGTTGGCCCCTGGGTCGATGAGTAAAGTTTTATGCCGTTGTTTTCCTGTGGAATAGCATATGCGCCCTGGGTTTCGATGTACAAATGCTCCTGGCCATTGGTTTCGGTACGTCCCTCAAAAATGTGCGTACACTGTGCCCAGGCGGCTGCGGTATCGCCCAGCTTGTGCGTTCGGGGCCTGACAATCAGCTCTCCTTTCGCCTGCGCTTCGCGAGGGTCGGTAATAATAGGTAGGGGATCAATAGCTACCGTTATTTTTTTAACGGCCTCCCGGGCGACAGCATCACTTTCGGCCACGACAAACACAATCGGCATCCCGCAGTAATGCACGTGCTGTTCGGCCAGTAAAGGTTCATCGGGAATGATACCCCCAATCTGGTTTTCGCCGGTTACATCTGTATAGGTAAACAATTTAACCACACCGGGCATGGCTTCAGCAACAGACAAGTCCAGATTTCGGATAACTCCATGCGCCACTGGTGAGCCAAAGGCAGCACCAAACAATGTTCCCTGAATCAGCGGAATATCGTCCAGATACACCGATTCTCCCCGCACATGCGTTCTGGAATCTATATTTTTCATCGACTTATCCTGATTTTATATAGAACACAGATTTTTATGATCGTTATGATTGACACAGATCGTAACAAGCTGCGTTTTATGGCATCAACAACAATTCTGCCTTTAACTCTGGAAACAACTTGATAAAATGCGCTTTGATCAATTGACTGAGCAATAGTCGTTTGTAGGCTTCTGTTCCTCGTGCATCGCTGATGGGTGTAATTTCCGTTTGAGCCACATTCACGGCTTCGAGAATCAACGCTTCACTGATTGATTGGTCGGTTAAAAATGCTTCGGTATTGGTTAGCCGTTTAGGAATGGGCGCCACACCACCTGCCGATAGTTTTACCGAGGTTATTCTATTACCTACGACGATCAGTTGAATGGCCGAATTGACGCTGGCAATATCCAGATGGGTACGCTTACTCACCTTTTCGAAATTGAACCGTGTAGTATTAGCTGTCAGGTTGAATCCTATACGCACCAGAAACTCCTCTGGCCGTTTATCGAGTGTTTTATACCCCAGATACAGGTGCCTCAAAGGCAACTCCCGATTTTGTACACCGTCGCTCAAGGTAATGACGGCGTCCAGCGCCAGAAAGATGATCGTAAAATCGCCAATCGGCGAGGCATTGATGAAGTTGCCGCCAAGGGTTGCCATATTACGGATTGGCGTCGAAGATACCAGCTTTGTATACGCCTTGAAGTCAGGGAAGTATTGCTTCATCACAGGTGATTCAACCAAATCGGACACCGCTGTCGAGGGACCGATCCAACACTGACTCCCATCCTGCCAGATTCCCTGTAATTCAGTTTTATCGGCTAAAAACCGGATCGATGCGTCTTTGATCTCATCGTGTTTTTGCACATATACATCCGTTCCTCCGCCAACACGTTGCGCCACTGGATCATCCTGTTTCAACTCACCATTCAGGTTCGCCGTCATTTCCTGTAACCGCTCTTCGATCGTAGCGAAATAGGCTGGTAAAATCCCCCGATCGGCTACAAATTGCGTGGGTGATTCATTATCCTGTCGTAATCGTACCAGTTCGGCCACACGTCCGGCTGCCCGCTCAATCGACTTATAGCCTGTACAACGGCAAATGTTCCCATCAACGGCGGCTATAGCGTTTGCTGTAGTCGATGCTGTATGACTGAGGCAGTACCCGGCCAGTGACATCACAAAGCCGGGTGTACAGAACCCGCACTGAGTTGCCGACTCATCGGCCATTGCCTGCTGAATAGGATTCAGATCATCCGTATTGATCCCTTCAATCGTTACGATGTGTTTTCCATGCGCATTGCCCAATGGCATCAGGCAGGACGTAGCCGTCCGATAACGAAGCCCACCAGTCGATACATCGCCCACCAGCACGGTACAGGCTCCGCAATCCCCTTCCCGACAGCCAATTTTAGTTCCCGTCAGGTGTTGATGATAGCGCACAAAGTCGAGCACCGTCATTCCCGGTGGCAGCGTCGTACGAACATCTTTCGTATTTAAAATAAAAGAAATCAATTCGATTCGGGCGTTTTTCTGAGTGTAGTAATCGAACACCGATTAGTATGATCGTTATGATTGACGTAGATTGTAACTGCATCGGCAGCTCGGTATCATAAAAATCCGTGTTCTACACAGTTTAAACCTTTATGGATTACTTGTATTAGTGGTCATTCAGGGGTAGGCCGCGCCGTTGGAATTCTTTCCAGTTGAGGTACTCATCGCCCTTTCGTTGCTCTACCATCGTAATACATTCATCGACGGGGCAAACCAATTTACACAAATTACAACCAACACACTCGTTTTCAATGATCGAATAGGTATTATAAGGCTTTCCATACGTCAGATTGATAGCCTGATGGGACGTGTCTTCACAGGCGATATAGCATAGACCACAGTGAATGCACTTGTCCTGGTTGATGTTGGCAACAATGTGATAATTAATATCAAGGTCTTCCCAGTGTGTGATGGTTGGAACCGATTTACCAATGAAGTCATAAACGGTTTTAAACCCTTTTTCGTCCATCCAGTTGTTTAGCCCATCGCACAGGTCATCGATGATTCGAAAACCATGCTTCATAACGGCCGTGCAAACCTGCACCGATGTGGCCCCCAACAACATAAACTCGGCAGCATCTTTCCAGGTACTAATGCCCCCAATCCCTGAGATCGGTACGCGCGACGTAACCGGGTCCTGGGCAATGGTCGTCAGCATTTTCAGGGCGATGGGTTTCACCGCCGGTCCGCAATACCCGCCGTATACCGACTTCCCGGCCACATATGGATTTGGCACCAATGTATTTAGATCGACCCCCGTCACGGACTGAATCGTATTGATCAGTGAAAGCGCATTGGTTCCTCCCTCAACCGAGGCCCGACCCGTTGGCACAACCGAATGCACGTTGGGCGTTAATTTGGTAATGACCGGAATTGTGGCCTTTTCCATCACCCATTCCACCACCATTTTAGCGATTTCGGGGTCCTGTCCAACGGCCGCGCCCATGCCCCGCTCGGTCATACCATGTGGGCAACCGAAGTTCAGTTCAAGCCCATGGGCGCCCGTATCTTCGACCTGCGCAATCAGTTCGTGCCATTTCTCACGGGTATTATCCGCCATGAGCGATACGACCATTGCCCGGTCGGGAAACTCCCGAACGCACTCAGCAATTTCGCGCAAGTTTATATCAAGGGGCCGATCCGAAATCAGTTCTATATTATTCAACCCCATTACTTTGGTGCCGTTGTAATCGACAGCCGAGTAGCGCGACGACACATTCTTGACCTGCGAACCCAGCGTTTTCCAGACAACACCGCCCCAACCGGCCTCAAAAGCCCGTAGTACATTATATTTTTTATCCGTCGGCGGAGCGCTCGCCAGCCAGTACGGATTTGGCGATTTGATACCTAGGAAGTTAGTGCTTAAATCTGCCATGTTTAAAGAGTGAAAGAGCGAATGAGTGAAAGAGTGGAGGTTGCTTATGCCGGAGTTTGTCACACCAGCGATTCGCTCTTTCACTCATTCGCTCTTTCACTCATTGTTTTTAATATCGCTCGTGCTCCGTCTTTACCTGCCTGTACGGCATCGACCACTTCTTTACCGCCATTGACACAGTCACCACCAGCAAAAACACCGGGGATGTTGGTTTCGCAGTTTTCGTTGATCGCCAGTTTACCGTACCAGTTTGTAAGCTGGTTGGCAGTTACCAGTTCCTCGTAGGGAATTTGTCCGGCGGCTTTGATCACCATATCGACATCCAACGTAATGGTTTCACCTGTTTCCACGGGTGTACGACGGCCACTGGTATCAGGGACGCTCAGTTCCATAACGTTACAAACCAGTTGGGTAACCCGCCCATTTTCGCCCAGGATTTCTTTGGGTGATGCCAGCCAGATCAGGTTGCAGCCGTCCAGTTTTGCCAGATTCAATTCGACTTCGGTACTTGGCATTTCAGCCTGCGTCCGACGATACACAATGGTTACCTCTTTGGCTCCCAGTCGTTTAGCCTGTGTTGCCGCATCGATAGCCGTCATACCCAGCCCGATAACCGCCACTTTATCGCCCACCGGAACAGACGGGTAGCCTTTCTCCCGAATGTCGTAGATAAATCGAATGGCATCCTGAACACCTTCAAGGTCTTCGCCGGGAATACCCAAATGGCGGGCAACACCAACACCAATACCCAGATACACAGCGTCGTAATTGGCCTGAAGTTCGGCTAATGTCACGTTTCGGCCTAGTTCCTGATCGTATTTGATGGTAATGCCACCGAGTGCTGTGATAAAATTTACTTCGTCTTCACAAAACTGGGGCGTCACTTTATAGGCAGCTATACCGTAGGTCATTAAACCGCCCCCTTTGCTCTCTTTCTCGTAGATCGTCACATCGACCCCTTCTCGGCTTAATACGTGGGCACAACTCAACCCTGCCGGCCCTGCACCCACTACGGCCACTTTTTTACCTACAGAAGGCTTTCGCTGAAACAGGGGCCACTTTTGCGCAATGGCTTTTTCGGTCGAATAACGTTGGAGACGGGCAATCGGAATGGGGGGTTCATCGAGCAGATTATATACACAGGCGCCTTCGCACAGCTTTTCGACTGGACAGACTTTCGAACAGCCCCCCCCATGATGTTGGCGTCCAGAATCGTATAGGCCGAACCTTTCAGGTTGTCGGTGGTAATCTGTTTGATGAATTTAGGAATATTGATACTCGTCGGGCAGCTTTTCGTACATGGAGCATCGTAACAAAACAGACAGCGATTGGCTTCCACCAAAGCCGCTTCGCGTGATTCGAAGGGCGGGTGAATGTCGCTGAAGTTTTGCTCGTACTGTTCAGTCGTTAATCGGTTATTGAGGATAGCCATAGTCAAGGAGCGAGGAGCGAGGAGTTAGGCGTGAGAATAGCTTGCGCAAGCCAAAGGGAGTACGCGTCAACCATTCTCACACCTAACTCCTCGCTCCTATTACTTTTACAATTCCACCAATTCCTTATACGTTTCTGGGCGTCGGTCGCGGAAGAACTGCCAGACACTGCGTACCTCGTCGATCATATCCAAATCGAATTCAGCAATGAGTAGTTCATCGTTATCTTCTGAAGCCTGAGCAAAGATTTGGCCGCGTGGATCAACGAAATACGAAGAGCCATAAAACCGACCCAGATTCCAGGGTTTTTCTTCGCCTACACGGTTGATGCAGCCCATAAAATAGCCATTGGCGGCTGCATGGGCGGGCTGTTCCAGTTTCCAGAGGTATTGCGACAGGCCAGCTACCGTTGCCGACGGATTATACACAATCTCGGCCCCGTTCAATCCCAGGCAGCGGGCCCCATCAGGGAAGTGACGGTCGTAGCAGATATACACCCCGATTTTAGCATAGCGTGTCTGGAATACGGGATAGCCCAGATTGCCGGGTTTAAAGAAAAATTTCTCCCAGAAACCCGATGTATGTGGAATGTGATTCTTGCGGTATTTGCCCAGATACGTGCCATCGGCATCGATCACAGCAGCCGTATTATACAGAACCCCAGCCTGTTCCTTTTCATAGACCGGAACAATCATCACCATATTATACTTTTTGGCATATTCCGCCATCCTGTCAGTGGTAGGGCCAGGCACCGTTTCGGCGGATTTGTACCAGTCGGCATTCTGTCCCGGACAGAAATAGGGTGTATTGAATATTTCCTGCAAACACAGAATCTGAACGCCTTTCTGACCGGCTTCTTCAATAAGCGGGATGTGCTTCTGCACCATCGCTTCTTTAATTTCCTCTATCGTACCTTCGCCTTCGGTCATTGGAAGGCTCATCTGGATCAATCCCGATTTAATGATTCGTGGCATACTTACGTTGGGTTTGTTGGTTTCGCTGGGGCAGGGAACCTGGGGCGTGGAGAAATACTACAAACTCTTTGCCCCAAACTCCCTGCTCCATGCCTTTAAATCGTTCCGCTTACTTTTTTGCGCTTAATAAATTGGCCATATCCCTTGTCAACCAGACACTTATTATCATCAACAGCAACCGTGCCGCGTAATAGAACTATTTTTACCTTACCGGTCAGTTCCCAGCCTTCATAGCCAGAATAATCGACGTTCATGTGGTGGGTTTTGGCCGACAGGGTGTGTTTTTCTTCCGGGTCAAAAATAACGATATCAGCATCGCTTCCTATCCCGATGGTCCCTTTCCGGGGAAACATACCAAAAATCTTGGCAGGGTTGGTACAGGCCACTTCCACGTACTTATTCAATGTGATTTTGCCTTTCCCGACGCCTTCGCTGTACAATAATTCCATGCGGTTTTCGATAGCCGGGTGCCCGTTCGGAATCTTTGAGAAATCCTCCTTGCCCATTAGCTTCTGCTCCCACATAAACGGACAATGGTCGGTCGCCACCACCTGTACAAGTCCCTGATTGATACCGGCCCAAAGGGCTTGCTGGTCTTTCTTCTCCCGCAAAGGCGGACTCATCACCCATTTGGCTCCTTCAAAATTCTTCTCATAAAGAGACGCATCCAGTATCAGATACTGAATACAGGTCTCGGCAAACACTTTCTGGTTCCGGCGAGTGGCATTCCGTACCCCATTCAACGCCCCTTCGCAGGTCATGTGTACGATATAGCCGGGGCAACCCGTATAGTCGGCCAGGTCGGTAAACCGGCAGCTCGCTTCGGCTTCCGTAACTTCGGGTTGGGATAAATAATGATAAAGCGGAGTCAATTTCCCTTCCGACCGGTGTTTGGCAATCAGGTAATCAATCATATCCCCATTGGTAGCATGAACGGTCACCATGCCGCCCTGCTTTTTCACCTCCTGCATCAGGCCGACCATCTGGCTGTCGTTAATCATCAAGGCCCCTTTATAGGCCATAAAGGTTTTAAACGACGTAATTCCTTCGTCTTCAACCATACCCTTGATCTCCGCCTTCGAATCCTCATTGAAGTCCGTTACAGCCATGTGAAAGCTATAATCCCCAACGGCCGTTCCACGGGCGCGGGAATTCCAGTCGGTAAGGGCGTCTCTCAGCGAATGCCCCTGTTTCTGCAAAACGAAATCAATAACCGTTGTGGTGCCGCCAAAGAGTGCCGCCCGTGTTCCGGTTTCATAGGTATCGCTCGAGAACGTACCCATAAACGGCATGGACAAATGCACATGCGGGTCAATTCCTCCCGGAAAAACGAGCTTCCCCGATGCATCAATTACGGTATCGGCCTGAATAGGCAAATTCTTCCCTATAGCCGAAATGGTTTCACCTTCAATGTAAATATCCGCAACGTAATCCTCAGCCGCCGTAATAACCCGGCCATTTTTAATGAGTATAGACATTGGCTAAACTCTCTTCAACAGGAAGAGATGAACTGCTTATGGTTTCTAAAATACCGACCTTTTCCCTGTTGATGAGGGACTGTACATGTAAAACGAAAAAAAGGCTATGGTATCGTACGATTTACTTTAGGTGCCTGCAGGAGCGCTACTTAACTCACGGTCAGTTGCCGTTCCCGGACTGTATCCCGGCTACGCATCAATCCCAGATACACCCCACCACTCAGGAAAAAGCCTACGAACCAGGCATAATTATAAAGCTGTGAAATCCAGGCGGGAACGCTATCGGCCGGGATAGCGTGAATGGTTGTCAGAAAGCCGGGAATATTTGGAATAATGCCAGCCAGCAAGGCAACGATAGCCGATGAGTTGACTCCGTTTTTAAAACTATACATCCCGGTTGGGCTGTAAAGATCGTTCAACTCAAGCTTCTGTCTTCGCAGGAAAAAATAGTCCGCAATCATAATCCCTCCAACCGGCCCAAGCAGACTCGAATAGCCAACCAGCCAGGTAAAAATAAAGCCCGTAGGATCGGCAATGAGCTTCCAGGGAAAAATCAGGATACCGATAACGCCCGTAATGTATCCCCCCTTCCGAAAATCGATTTTAGAAGGTGCCAGATTCGCAAAGTCGTTGGCGGGACTGACAATGTTGGCCGCAATATTGGTAGCCAGCGTGGAAACTGCCACCGAAATCATAGCCACACTGACCAGCAGTTTGTTGTCGAATTTTCCGGCCAGAATGAGCGGGTCCCAGATGGTGGTTCCGTAGATGATCGTCGTAGCCGAGGTCACGACTACCCCAATGAACGAGAACAACGTCATAGACGGCGGCAATCCGATAGCCTGTCCTTTAATCTGCGCCTGCTGACTGGTGGCGTAGCGGGTAAAATCGGGAATATTCAGCGAAAGCGTAGCCCAAAAACCCACCATTCCGGTTAAAGCCGGAAAGAAAAAGGCGAAGAACGCCGATGAGTCTGCGAATTTGGACGATTGCTGTAAAATAGGCCCTAAACCATTTCCGGCCGAAATAGCCCACCAAAGCAGGGCAAGCGCAGCTATCGGCAGAAAAAACGCCTTGAATAAGAGAAGCTTTTTGATGCTTTCGACGCCCAGATAAACAACATACATGTTCAGCAGCCAGAAGAGCAGGAAACAGATGGCGGGCCCGGTCTGCAACCCAAATGATGCCGGGAAGATGTCGGGTAATGTTTCCAGCGATGGAATCCAAAGCCGTAGCATCTGGTAAACAGAGAAACCACCGAGCCAGGTTTGAATACCAAACCAGCCACAGGCCACAATGGCCCGCAGCAGGGCCGGGATATTGGCTCCACTGGTTCCGAAACTTGCCCGCGCCAATACAGGAAACGGAATACCATATTTAGCCCCCGCATGCCCGTTCAGAATCATTGGAACCAGTACGATCGTATTCCCTAAAAAAATGGTCAGAATAGCCTGCCACCAGTTCATGCCCCCTTCAATGAGTGAACTAGCCATCATATACGTAGGAATGCACAGACTCATACTAATCCAGAGAGCCGCATAATTCCAGGTATTCCAGGTCCGCTTCGAGGCAGGAATGGGAGCCAGATCTTCGCTATAGAGGGCCGACGATTCGTCTACGTGGGCTTCGGTTTGCTGCTGCATGAGGTTCGTGTTTGCGCGGAGCGGCCCATGTCGTTTGCAGTTTTATTGACTATATGCGTCATTCTGCACGGGCCGCTCCGCACAAACTACAAACTCTTTAACTTATTTTCAAGGTATCGAATACCAATTTCTTAAACCGGGACTCATCAGCCTCTACACAAATAGTGGCGTTTGGGGCTTTTTTCCATACACCTAACTCATCGATTGCCAACGCGCCCAGCATCAGTTCACCCCGTGTTTCCACATCGACAAAGCGTGATACAGACTGGGTTACCAGCGTCGGGTCGATTACGGCTGCTACAGTGATCGCATCGGGGTGATTGGAGCCATTCATTTTCTGATGCTCTTTGCAATACTTTCGACGAATGCGGTTGATTTTCATAAAAAAATCGGAATATTTCGTCCCTAACGTAGCCACCTGATTATAATCGTCGTCGGTAAAAACGGAACTTTTTACACTTACATCGAAGCCAACTGTCGTAATTGGAATACCCGACTGAAACACTATGCGGGCAGCTTCGGGGTCTACCCAGGCATTATAGGTCGCTCCCGGATTGATATTTCCGTAAAACTTATAAAAGCCTCCCATGAAATACAGCCCTTTTACCTTTTTGGCAATGGCCGGTTCTTTCAGCAGAGCCAGCGCGATGTTGGTCAATGGCCCGATGGCCACAATGGTCAGTTCCCCCGGATTGGCGTTGACAAGTCGAATGATGGCATCAACGGCGTGTTCTTTCTCGGGTTTTTGCTTAGGGTCCGGAAAAAACGAATCACTCATGCCATCGCTCCCATGCACATACGTTGCCGTTCCATGCACCTCACGGGTCAGTGGCCGGGCCGAGCCCTGATACACCGGAATCTGCCCCGACTTCCCCGCCAGTTCAAGCGTGTAGAGTGCATTTTTTGTCTGCTGTTCAAAGCCAACGTTTCCTACGGCGATGGTAATAGCCTCAACAGCCAGCTTTGGCGAACTCACTGCCATTAATACGGCCAGCGCATCGTCGGTAGCCGTATCCGTATCCAGTATGATTCGTTTTCGGGAATCGACCGTTTTGAGTTTCGTTTTAGCAGACGCAAGCGTCATGGCAGGCAAAAATGTCGAGGCCGTACCGACCGAAAGGGCACCAATAAATTTGCGTCTTGACGTTAACATGCTTCTTTGGCTCTTTTTATTTACGAAATCTTACTTTCAGTTCACAGTTACAGACTAAAATCCCGCAAATAAGATACCAAACCAACAATTTATCCGTGACAGCGTGGCAAATTCTTTGGCATTTCGGACAAGGCCGATAGACCCCATCCGCTGGACATCAATTGCCCTTTTCAAACCAACCGAAACAAATCATCTTTAATACACTTATAATGAACGTCTAATACCGTTTACTCAACATATTCATCAGCAATGCGCAGAGCCTCACTGATTATACCCAGTCCTTCATCGATTTGTTCTTTCGTTACACAAAGAGGTGGAGCCACGAACACATAACTCCAGCGTACGAACGTATACATACCCAACTCCTTGATTTTTGCCGCGACTTTGCTCATTACGGCCATATCCTCAGGTTTAGCATTGAAGGGAGCCATCGGTGCTTTGGTGGCCCGATTTTTGACGATTTCAAAACACCCCAGTAACCCTGTCGTTCGGAAGTCTCCAATACATGGATGCTTTTGCTTCATCAGTTCTGCCTGCTGGGCAACGTAACGCCCCATCTCAGCTGCATTCTCGATCAGGTTCTCGTCTTCGTAAATTTTGATTGTTTCCAGCGCAGCCGCACAACCGACGGGATGGGCATTGTAGGTCATACCGGTTGCCAGCACAGTATCGTTGTACTTTGCCGCAATTTTATCCGTTATCATCAGGCAGCCAAAGGGTATATAGCCACTCGTGATCCCCTTCGCCATGGTCACCATATCGGGCACAATACCGTGGTTTTCAAAGCCAAACCACTTACCCGTCCGGCCAAATCCGCTCATTACCTCATCAATAATCAATAGAATACCGTATTGATCACAAATGTCGCGAACGGCCTTCAGATACCCGTCTGGATATTGTAAACAGCCTGAAGTACCTGATTCGCCCTCGAGCAGAATAGCAGCAATATTACCCGGCCCTTCATAGGCAATAATGCGTTCAAGTTGCTCCACCGAATCGGTTAACATACTCGCTTCGTCGTGGTTCCAGCGGTAGCGATAGGGAATGTCAACATGAACAAAATTAGGTGCCTGCTGTGCATCGTCGGGGAGTTTTCGGGGGTCTCCTCCTACCGATAAAGCGCCATAGGTGGCCCCATGATAGGACTGATATCGGCTGATTATTTTATGCCGTCCGGTATAGGACCGGGCCATTTTCAGCGCGGCTTCGATGGATGTGGCTCCGCATAGGGTGAAATACGCCTTATTCAGATCGCCGGGGCAGATTTCGGCTAGTTTTTTACCCAGTTCCCCCCGCACTTTAGTCACACAATAAGGCGTAACATAGCTAACTTCCTGCATCTGTCGAACGACCGCTTCGGTAATCCGCTGATTGCCGTGACCGATATTGACGTTCATCAGACCAGATGAGAAGTCGATATACCGTTTGTTGTCATAATCATACAGATACACCCCTTTTGCATACTTCACCGCGATGGGTGAAATCCCCTGCTGCTTGCTCCAGACAAAAACGGTTGAGTCAAAATTGTCCTGAAGAACTTCTTCTTTTTCAGTAAATGAAATGGTATCCAGCATAAAATTCATGGTTTACCTTTTTAGCTTTTGGTTGTCGTAAGTCTACTAACTCATCCA
Source organism: Spirosoma aerolatum (assembly GCF_002056795.1). NCBI lineage: Bacteria > Pseudomonadati > Bacteroidota > Cytophagia > Cytophagales > Cytophagaceae > Spirosoma > Spirosoma aerolatum. The sequence goes on from NZ_CP020104.1 coordinate 3,885,161, forward strand.
ATTTATACCCGCTTCAGGGTTCCATTTGGTCGTGGTTTTCTTCAACTTCGTCCAGAATTCGATCGAGCTTTTGCCCGTAATATCACCAACCCCAAATCGGCTCTCGTTCCAGCCACCAAATGAAAAGGGTTCACGCGGAACGGGCACGCCCACATTAACCCCCACCATACCGGCACTTGCCCGATCCATGACGTAGCGGGCCATTCCTCCATTTTGGGTAAATACCGCTGCCGCATTGCCATATGGATTCGCATTTTCAATGGCCAGGGCCTCATCGACGGTTTTCGTCCGCATGATGCTGATCACCGGGCCAAAAATCTCCTCCTGGGCAATCGCCATATCGGGCCGAACGTAGTCGATAACTGTCGGCCCAACGTAGGTACCTGCTTCTTTACCTTCTACAGTCGGGTTGCGCCCATCAACGAGTACTTTAGCCCCCTGCTCTTCCGCTTCGGTAATATAGCGTTCGATTCGCTCTTTCGACGCCCGGTTGATAACGGCCCCCAGGTTTTTACCCGGCACCACTTTCCGCGCTTCCTCACACAATTTCTCAATAATATGATCGACGGGCCCAACGGCCACCATCGCCGAAGCAGCCATACAACGTTGACCGGCACAACCCGCCATCGATGCCGTAATGTTTTGCGCCGTCATAGATGGTATAGCATCGGGCAGAACGATCAGGTGGTTTTTGGCACCACCCAGGGCCAGGCACCGTTTAAAGTTGCTCGTAGCCCGCTGGTACACCCGTTTCGCAATGTTGGTCGATCCGACAAACGATACTGCTTCGATACCGGGATGGTCGCAGATAGCATTAACCACTTCACTATCGCCGTGAACAATGTTGAACACGCCCTTGGGCAACCCGGCTTCCTCCAATAATTCGGCCAGTCGTCCGACGCTTAGCGGCACTTTTTCCGACGGCTTGATAATCATGCAATTGCCCAACGCTATGGCATTGGGTATAGTCCAGTTCGGCACCATACTCGGAAAATTGAACGGCACGATACTAGCCACTACCCCCAATGGTACACGTTCGGTTCGGCACTCGACTCCGCGACTTACCTCCAGAATTTCACCCGTGACAATCTGCGGCAGCGAACAGGCAAACTCTGATAATTCAGCCCCTTTTTCAATTTCAGCAACGGCCTCCTCATAGGTCTTTCCGTTCTCTTCCTGCACGAGTAGCGCCAACTCTTTCAGATTCTTTTCCAGCAGCGCTTTGTAGCGAAAAAAGACCTGCACCCGTTCTTTCAGAGTGGTCCGACTCCAGGTTGGAAAAGCCGCCTGTGCCGCTTGTACCGCCCTGTCCAAATCCGTAGCGGTCGATAACGGAACGGTCGATAAATGCGAACCATCTACGGGTGAAATTACATCCAGCGTTTGATCGCCAACCGCATCGACAAATGTTCCATTTATGTAATTCTGAACGGGCTTATACTTCATGGCTTTGTTGAGTTCCTACATTTTTTGCAGAAAAAACGTATGCAAACTAAAAAATAGTTAGATATAAGTCAATTTTTAACAATATTTTTACAGGCAATTAGTTTCTGACAGGGCTCACAGGATGTACAGGATTTCTCGGGTGGATTTAATCAATATCCTCAAATCGGGACTCAAGCGGATAAAATCTACGAACAGGGTTATTTGCATGGACATACTCCTGTACACCCTGTCGAAAAACAGCTATGGAAAAGACTAGTAGCGTACTGGACGATCTTGATTTCGCCATTCTTTCCTGCCTTCAGAGAGATGGCCGAATGTCGTTTACCGAAATTGCGGAACAGTTGAATGTATCAGTTGGAACGGCCCGAACGCGGCTGAATCGACTGCTCGAAGAAGGCGTTCTCAGCATTGTTGGTCGGGTAGATCCTGATAAGGTCGGTTTTCGGGCATATGCACATATCGCCGTTTACGTGCGGCCAGCGACGTTGAAAGAGCCAGTCGCCTTACTAATTGCTCAATTGCCTGAAGTTAGTTTTCTGGCCAGTACCTCTGGTGATTATGATCTGGAAGTAGATGTAATGTGCCCAACCAACCACGATCTGGTCGAGTTTATTAACGAAATTTCGAAGATTGAAGGGGTTTATCAAACCAAAACCACCCTGTATTTTAAGGTATATAAATACGCTCAGCCTGATCTGAATATTTTATCTGGTAAATCGTCAACCTGATCGTGCCATTAACATACGACCGCCAGTACCTGATGGTTTATCCTGGCAAATCGCGTATTTTGGGCATCCGTACCTCATAGCAAACGCTAACGATTGTCGCTGGTGAAAACATTTCTTTTTCTTTTTTGGGGATGGTTAGGCTTGATCGCTTCCGTAAAGGCGCAACACAACCTGCCTCCAGTATTCGAAATAAGCACAGATTCAGCTTTCTTCCGGCTTGACACGACTTATTTCCAGATTCTGGAGGATGTAAATGGCGTATTTACCGTCAAACAAGTACTAAATCATCCCGCTTTCCGACACGATAAATTCTTTGCGCGCGATCGTCACGCCCATACTTACTGGATTCGAATGCGCCTTAAAAACGCCCGGCCTCACCCATTACGCATTTACTATTGCGACTTCAACAGCGACTACATTGATTTATACAGACAGGACAGTACGGGGCAATGGCAGCATCAGCAAACGGGTGACCTCGTCCCGTATAGCGAACTACCGATCCATAACGGTACCCCTGACCGAGCCCGACTTTTTTTCACCCTGGCACCTGGTCAGGAAACCACACTTTATGAGCGGGCTCACAATACCTTCTGGCATCCACCCCTTACCTATTTGTCGCCCCAGTTACAAACCGAACAGGGACGTATAGAAGCCGTCTTCAAAAACATAGTGACCGAAAAAGGCTGGAAAAATTACCTTATTGAAGGGATAATTATCGGTATATTATTCCTGGCCTCCTGCTATAATTTATTCGTCTATTATTCAATCAAGGACAGAGTCTATCTTTATTTCGGCGTTTGTCTGTTATTCTTCGTGGTAGATCGGAATTATTACCGCCTTCAGTTAGCCTTTTTTGAAGAATATCCGTACGAGGTCAAACTAATTGCTAATTTTTTCTTCATTATCTTTTTTATCTTTTTCGTACAATCGATTCGGAAGTTACTTCAGCCACCCTCATCCTTAGCCCGGCTGGACAAGATCATTTCGACTACGCTGATCTTAACTGTAGTAGCTAATATCGTACAGATTATTGGCTTTAGTACGCCGATTATCCCGAAGGACGAATGGGCCCTACTGATCGAAGTACTGATCCGGTTCATCTACGGCCTTTGTATGTTCATGGCGTATCGCCGGATGAAGCAGGGTTTACTGGAAGCTCGGTATCTCCTGCTGGCCCTTACTCCACTTTTCCTGCTCTGGCTTTTCACACTGACGACCGCAATACTAGGTATGTACTTTAATGTAGATCTTCCCCGAATCATTTATGAAAATGTGGAATATGTAGAAAGTGCATGCTTCGCCTGGATGATTATCGTATTTACCGGGGCACTTATGAATCGATATAAACTGATTCGACAACAGGTCATTCAGCAGGCGATTGAAAAAGAACAGCTCGAAAAAGAACAGGAAATTGAACGAAACCGATTGATTGCGGCACAGAACGAACGCCTGGAGCGCGAAGTAGAAGCCCGAACAGCGGCTTTAAGGCATTCACTGGAAGAGCTAAAAACGACTCAGGATCAACTAATTCAACAGGAAAAGCTGGCCTCCTTAGGGGAATTGACGGCTGGTATTGCCCACGAAATCCAGAACCCGCTCAACTTCGTGAACAATTTCTCCGATGTATCGACCGAACTGGTTGAAGAATTAAAAGAGGGCCCCATCCAGCAACTGCCCGACTCCGAAAAAGCCTATGCGGAGGAAATTATGGGCGACTTGATACAGAACTTGCAAAAAATTACGCACCACGGTAAACGGGCCGATTCGATTGTGAAAGGCATGCTGGCACACAGCCGAAGTGCCAGTGGACAAAAGCAACCGACAAAACTGAACGAACTGGTCGAAGAATTTTTGCGCATCGCTTACCACGGGCTACGCGCCAAAGACAAATCGTTTAATGTTGAGCTACAACTTAACCTCGATCCTTCGATTGGCCTGGTCAATCTGGTGCCGCAGGATATAGGCCGGGTATTACTTAACCTATACAACAATGCCTTTTATGCAATCCAGTCCAAACAAAAACAAGCCGATAAGGACTTCCAGCCGCTAGTACTGGTCCGAACAAAAGCGGATGAAGGCTTTGTAATCATCTGTGTGCGTGACAATGGGATAGGCATTCCCAACGAAATTCTTCACAAAATCTATCAGCCATTTTTTACCACGAAACCGACTGGTCAGGGCACTGGGCTGGGGCTATCGTTGAGTTACGACATTATCACCAAAGGGCACAACGGCGACATTCAGGTCCATACCCAGCCAGGAGAGGGCACAGAATTCATTATTAAACTACCTAATTAGAACGCTGGTTTTCCAGGCCAGCATCTGACAACATCATACATTCCGGTAAACGGGTAGGCTGTCAGTGCCAGCCTGAACATCTGAATTAAAAAATTCTTCATGCCTGTACGACGTGGTCGACTTCGTGTTTCTGTGCATTATCTGGTGTCGTTTGTACGACCCATGATCATCCTTCGCAGCTCATTTTGAGGCATTTCTTTGTCAGATCCCGAACGGAACAGGCACAGTTTATGTTATACATTTACAACCGAAATAGCCCGTTGGGCTGCTAATCCCCCGCTTTTGTTTCGTTACACTTAACTTGGCCATTTGTACAAGTCAGTGCTTTTGCGTCTATATTTGGGCCGGTCGGTCTGAAAAAGCTGCTTAAAACCGGAAACCGATCTGAGCGTTATATAGATGCTTTGCGACAAAACAAGAGCGGAAATCGCATCAACCTGAAAAACCGATATGTCGAAAAACTTAGTCATAGTGGAGTCGCCGGCGAAGGCGAAAACCATCGAAGGCTATCTGGGTAAGGACTTTTTGGTAAAGTCCAGCTTTGGCCACGTACGTGACCTCCCCAAAGATGGGCTGGCCGTCGATGTTGCCAATGGCTTTCAACCCTCGTATGAAATATCCCCCGATAAAAAGAAATTAGTCAGTGAACTCAAATCCCTGGCAAAGTCGGCGGAAGAAGTCTGGCTGGCCACTGACGATGACCGCGAAGGTGAAGCCATTTCGTGGCATTTAAAGGAAGCCCTGGGCCTGCGCGATAATACCAAGCGCATTGTCTTCCGTGAAATCACCAAAAATGCGATTCTGAATGCGATTAAAACGCCCCGCACCATTGATGTCGACCTGGTCAATGCCCAGCAGGCCCGCCGGGTTCTGGACCGTTTAGTCGGGTATGAACTGTCGCCGGTGTTGTGGCGGAAGATTAAAGGGGGTAGTACAGGTCTGTCGGCAGGTCGGGTACAATCAGTCGCTTTGCGGCTGGTGGTCGAGCGCGAACGGGAGATTGACAAGCACTCGGCTAAATCGTCGTTTAAAGTCACGGCTCAGTTTATTGTCGATGGCTCTAAGGTATTGAATGCCGAGTTACCCAAGAACTTCCAAACCTCCGGCGAAGCCCGCAAGTTTCTGGAAGCCTGCATTGGGGCAACATTCACCATCAAGAATCTGGAGGTCAAACCAGCCAAGAAATCGCCCGCTCCGCCTTTTACAACCTCTACCCTACAGCAGGAAGCTTCGCGTAAGCTCAGCTATTCGGTAGACCGGACCATGCGCCTGGCGCAGAACCTGTACGAAGCCGGTAAGATTTCGTACATGCGAACCGACTCGACCAATCTGTCGCAGGAAGCCATCGATAAGGCCAAAGCCGAGATTGAAACTGAGTTTGGGCCTAAATACGTACAGACCCGTCAGTTTAAAACGAAAAACGAATCGGCCCAGGAAGCCCACGAAGCCATCCGGCCGACTAATTTCAACGACCGGAATGCAGGGGCCGACCGCGATCAGAAACGGCTTTACGAACTGATCTGGAAACGCGCCATTGCCTCCCAAATGGCCGATGCACAACTCGAACGGACCATCGTTACAATCGGTATCAAGTTTGCTAATGGCACTCAACTTGAGCAGGATCTGAGTTTCGATGTGTTTGATGAGGATTACGATCCGAAGAAGCAGGTTAAATTTAACCCGCAGGCGCAGTCCCAAAATACAACCTTCCCTAGCGAACTCGTTGCCCAGGGCGAAGTCATTAAGTTTGATGGGTTTCTACGCGTTTACCTCGAATCGAAAGACGACGAGGACGATGAAGAGGCTAAAGGCATGTTGCCACCGCTTACCATTGGTCAGCTACTGAACCTCGGCCAGATGAAAGCCACGGAGAAATTTACCCGCCCCCAGCCCCGTTATGCAGAAGCTTCGCTGGTAAAAAAACTGGAAGAAATGGGCATCGGTCGCCCATCGACATACGCACCGACCATTTCAACCATCATCAACCGGGGGTATGTAATCAAACAGGACAAGCCGGGTCAGGAACGGAAGTATCAGGAATTCACCCTCCAGCAGAATCACATTACCGAAACCAGCGGCAAAGAAACCTTCGGTTCCGAGAAGGCGAAGCTTTTCCCAACGAATACGGGGATTGTGGTGAATGATTTTCTGGTCGAATATTTTCCCGACATTGTTAATTACCAGTTTACAGCAACGGTCGAGAAAGAGTTTGACGAAATTGCTGATGGCAAGATCAACTGGCAGAAAATGCTGGAAGGTTTCTACGGCGATTTCCACAAGAATATCGAAGAAATTCAGGGATCGTCGGTTGGGTCGTTTAAGACTGGAGCCCGCGATTTAGGTCTGGACCCGGCTTCAGGCAAACCCGTATCGGCCCGACTGGGTAAATACGGCGCCTACGTACAGATTGGGGAAGCCAGCGACGACGACAAACCCCGCTTTGCGAATCTGCGTGATGGGCAACTCATTGAAACCATTTCCTTGCAGGAAGCCCTCGATTTGTTTGCCCTGCCCCGCGAAGTTGGTTTCTTCGAAGACAAGGCTATGACCATTGGCATTGGTAAGTTTGGCCCCTACGTGAAGCACGACGACAAGTACGTATCCCTAACGAAGGAAGATGACCCCTATTCGATTGATGCTGAGCGGGCTATCCAGCTTATCCAGCAAAAACGCGCCGAAGCACTTGGCGAATCGCTGGGCGATTACCTTGGCAAACCCGTTACCACCGGTAAAGGTCGTTTTGGTCCGTATGTAAAGTACGATGAGAAGTATATTTCGCTTCCCCGGAATGAGTCGATTGCTGGATTAACGCTTGAACGCGCTATTGAGCTGATCGAAGCAAAACGCCAGCAGGAAGCGAATAAATACATTAAGGAGTTTGCCGAACGCCCGGAAATCAAAGTAGTGAACGGGCAATATGGTCCGTATCTGGCTGTTGGTAAGCGAAATGTCCGCATCCCGAAAGATGTTGACCCCGCTACCCTCACCCTGGAAGACTGCCTGGCACTGGCGGGTGACGACCCAGCCGCTACGAAAGCACCGGCTAAAAAAGCCGCTGCCTCGAAAGCACCAGGTAAAGCGGCTGCCACAAAAAAGCCTGCGGCTACCAAAAAAGTAGCATCGAAGAAATAGAATTGAGAACAGTTCTTTGCAAACAGCCTTCCCCGACCGGAAGGCTGTTCGTTTTTATACACCATTGGGAAATGATCGTTATTTTGCAGAAAAACCATTGTTGTATCACGGAACGCATGAAACATTTCCTGCTTTTTTTTCTTTTACTGTCCACCACCGCTTTCGCCCAAACTGACAATCAATATAACCTGATCCCATTTCCAGCCCGTTTTTCAGGGCAAAATGGCCAGTTTAACCTGACTAATACCACCCGGATTGTAATCGCCCCGGCCACAGATGCCAGTGTTCGCGGGGTGGCGCAAACCTTTGCCGGACAGATCAAAGCAGCAAATGGAGTTTCACTAGCGGTAGCCCCTTCCAGTTCGGCATTAGCGAAAGGAGCCAACATTTTCCTGACGTTAAATAAAAAATTGAATCTGGGCGACGAAGGGTATAAACTGACCGTAACCCTGGCAAGGTGCTGGCCGAGGCCGCAACCCCCAAGGGCCTTTTTTATGCCGCTCAAACCATGCGGCAACTGTTGCCCGCCGACCAGCGTGCACTGTCGATGCCTGCCTGTGCCATTACCGACAAACCCCGCTTTGGTTACCGGGGCCTGATGCTCGACGTTGGCCGGAACTTCATGCCCGTGTCGTTCGTCAAGAAGTTTATTGACCTGATGGCGATGCACAAGCAAAATACGTTTCACTGGCACCTGACCGACGATCAGGGCTGGCGTATCGAAATCAAAAAATACCCCAAACTGACGCAGGTTGGCAGTAAACGGGCCGAAACGGTCGTCGGTCAAAACTACCAGAATTACCCCCAGCAGTTCGACGGAAAACCGGTTGGAGGTTTTTACACGCAGGACGAAATCCGGGATGTGGTTCGGTACGCCCAAAGCCGATTTGTGACGGTTGTTCCCGAAATCGAAATGCCTGGTCATGCTCAGGCGGCTCTGGCAGCTTACCCCGAACTGGGCTGCGACCCGGCCAAAGGCTATAAAGTGCGTACGCAGTGGGGTATTTCGGAGGATGTGTATTGCCCATCAGAGAAAACCTTCACGTTTTTGCAGGACGTACTGACTGAGGTAATCGCCCTGTTTCCCAGTAAATACATCCATATCGGGGGCGACGAATGTCCGAAAACAGCCTGGAAAGCCAGTGTATTTTGTCAGGAGTTAATCAGGAAAAATGGGCTTAAAGACGAGCATGAACTCCAGAGCTACTTTATCCGGCGCATCGAGAAGTTTCTGAATACAAAAGGCCGGTCGATTATTGGCTGGGACGAAATTCTGGAAGGGGGGCTGGCCCCTAATGCCACGGTGATGAGCTGGCGCGGTACAACGGGTGGTATTGAAGCGGCAAAACAAAAGCATACTGTGGTCATGACGCCCACCAACACCTGCTACCTCGACTACTATCAGGGCAACCCCGCTACTGAACCGCTGGCCATTGGCGGCTATCTCCCACTGGATCAGGTATATGCCTATGAACCCATGCCTACCGAACTATCCACCGAGGAGCAGAAATATGTACTGGGCGTACAGGGGAATATCTGGACTGAAATGATGCCTACACCTGACGTTGTTGAGTACATGACCTACCCACGCGCGATTGCCCTGGCTGAAATTGGCTGGATGCAGGCTGGGCCGCATAACTTCGAGGATTTTGCTCAGCGGCTCAAAAACCACCTGCCTAAACTGTCGGCCATTCCCGTCAATTACGCTAGGCGGCTGTTTGATATTTCGGCCAGTACGCAACCCAACGATCAGGGGCAGCTTCAGGTGAAACTGAGCAAGCTGGATTCGGACAGTCAGATTTTTTACACCATCAATGGCAAAGAACCGAATGAGAAAAGTACCGAATACATCGGCCCTTTTACCCTGACCAAAACCGCAACGGTCAAGGCCATGACGCCCACCGGAGGGCGCTTAACGCAAACGTTTACGCTTCACAAAGGGAAGAACAAACCCTACAAGTACACGATAGCCCCCGATCCGACTGCTGACCCAACCATGACCAAATTAACCGACGGTGTTCGGGGAGAAACGCCACGCGACAAGCGCCAGTGGGTGAATTTCAACGACGACATGGAAGTGACTCTCGATCTGGGCGATGTGACGAGCGTAACCAAAGTATCGCTCAACTTCCTGAAAATCATCCTCCAGCAGACCTTTCCACCTACATCGGTCGATATTGCGCTATCCAAAGATGGCACGGAGTATAAAGAAGCAATCTCGCAACCCGTTAAGTATGAGCTAACTGGCCCCTGGGATATTTTGCCGGTCGTGGCCGATTTCAAAACGGCCCGCGCCCGCTACGTTCGCATTCGCGCTAAAAACGCAGGCGTTTGCCCACCTGACCATCCACGGGCGGGACAAAAAACGAAATTTGCAACGGATGAAATTGTGGTTGAATGAGCCATACCAGCTAAACGTATGAATAAAATTGTTGTGCTCTCCGGTGCTGGAATCAGTGCTGAGAGCGGTATACCAACCTTCCGGGCTTCCGATGGTCTTTGGGAAAATCACCGGATCGAAGACGTAGCCACGCCCGAAGCCTGGCAACGCAATCCAGCACTGGTGCAGGATTTTTACAACCAGCGCCGAAAACAGGCCCTGAGCGTAGAACCAAATGCGGGGCATTATGCCCTGGTAAAACTGGAGGAGCAATACGACGTAACGGTGATTACCCAGAATGTCGATAATCTCCACGAGAAAGCGGGGTCTTCGAAGGTTGTGCATTTGCATGGTGAGTTATTCAAATCGCGCTCAACCGTCGATGAATCACTGGTGTATGACATTGAGGGTTGGGAAATCAAAGAGGGTGATCGTTGCGAAAAAGGCTCGCAACTCCGACCGCACATTGTCTGGTTTGGCGAAGCGGTGCCGATGATGGATGTAGCATTAGATATTACCTACGAGGCCGACCTGTTCATTGTGGTCGGCACGTCGCTGAATGTCTATCCAGCGGCTGGACTGGTCTATGCCGTTCGCGATGGCGTGCCCATCTATGTTGTAGACCCCAATATCCCCGACATGCACAAACGCGCCAACGTCACCTTTATCCCCGAACCCGCTACTATCGGCTTGACTGAATTAGCGGATGAATTACTGAAAAAAGCCTAACCCCAGTTTCACATTTTGTATTTTCTTTTACCAATATCATTGCGGCAATACAGACGTACATGTTATATTGACGCAATGATTACATCTTTTATTGCGTCTATTTACGAGTTAGCGGCAACTGTAAAACGACACGTACCAAAGAATGACAATATCGACAGACATTTTAGAACGAATTTTTGATAACTTCACTGACTTTGTTTCGACAAAGGACGAAAAAAAATTTACGGACTTTAAAAGTTCAAAATATATCGACACAGCTGAGAATTACAAATATTCTGTTTACGAAGAAGCAAGAGAAAACCTTGGACAAAAATGGTGGAAATCAGAAGATATTGGAAGTGGTAAAATTCAAAATGCTGTAAGTTCTGCAATCAAAACAAGAGTGACACACAACTTTCAAACAGTTGACAATAATCTTGTTGATTGGAGAAAAAAAGACGCATTTGCGAAAACGGCAAAAAACAAAAACCTCGAAACAACACTTTTCAACTTTTATAAAAGTAAAATTTCAAATCAATCCGCTTTTGAAGCGCTTATTGAAGAAAAATTAAGCTACCAATTTATTGCTTATCTATTTTTCATAAAAGACAGAAATCAGTTTATGCCAATTTCTCAAACAAAATTTGACGAAATTTTTGAGATTATCGGAATTGTGGATTTTAAAACAAGTCATAATTTATCTTGGGAAAATTATACGACTTATATTGACATAATTAAACAAACAAGAGATTTTTTAAAAACAAAAGATAGTAACACGACTTTATTAGACGCTCATTCTTTTTTGTGGATTATTGGTAATCAAATGAAAAATGCTGCTGGAGTAATTACCTCAAAACCAAAGGTTATTATTGATCCGTGAATAGGTTTGTAATGTTCGTATCTTGCCTTCATTATGGCAAGCTATCAACAGACCCAATATGAAGTCCTGCGCCGACGATGTGCCACTCTCCATCAAGAAGGCTGGAAACAGGCCGATATCGCTCAGGCCTTAGGGCTAACTCAAGGCTGGGTCAGTCGCACTATAACTAAATATCGTCAGCAAGGTCAAGATGCACTGACTTGGCGCAAACCTGCCGGGGCTACAGCTAAGCTGACTAATACGCAACTGGCTCAACTAGTTGAGGAATTGAATAAAGGAGCTGAGCATCATGGCTTTCCGGGCCAGATATGGACCCGTCCTCGCGTCAATGAGGTGATCAAAAAGTTATTTGCTGTCAGTTATGACCCCTCACAAGTAGGCCGGATTTTAAAAAAGGTGGGCTGGAGCAGACAGAAGCCGCAGCGCAAAGCCTATCAACAAGATCCTCAAGCGGTTGCCCAATGGAAAGAAGAACGCTTACCCGAACTCAAAAAAAGCCCAAATTGAAGGGCGCGTCATTTTATATGTGGATGAATCGGCTTGTTATTTGTTACCCATGCTGGCTAACACATGGGCCCCTCGGGGGCAAACACCGATATTAGTTGAGCAAGCGGGACGGGCTCATCTAAGTTTGATCGCTGCTATTGCGCCTAACGGTCGTATCTATGTAGCGGGGCAAGACCAGCCGTTTACGGGTGAAGATATTGTCTGGTTCCTCACTATGCTGTGCGGGCGTTATCGCAAACGAAATATGCTGGTGATCTGGGATGGGGCTGCCATCCACCGCAGCGAGGCCGTCAAAGCTTTTTTGAAAGCACGTCCAAACCGAGTTCATTTAGAGCGTTTACCGGCTTACAGCCCAGAGCTGAATCCAGTAGAACTGATCTGGAGCTACCTGAAAGGTCAGTTAAAGAATCAGGTGTTCACTAATTTAGATGAGCTAACAATTGCGATTCGTGAACAAATTAAACATCTACAAGCCAATCATGAGTTAGTTAAGGCTTTTTTCAACAAAGAGGAAATAGCCTTCATTACAAACTAATTCACGCATCAATAACGAAATTTCACAAGAAGAAAAAGCAATTACCAAAAAAGACATTTTCGCAAAAGCATATGAACTGAATAGTTTAGAATGGACTGATATTTTACAAAACAAAAAACTTACAAACGAGCTTGATTTAGCAATTTTTCAAGCTTTGTATTCTTTTCAAGACCACAAAGCTTATGCAAGTCAAATAGCATTGATTTTAGAAACCACTCACCCACCGTTAAATCTTGAAATCGGACGTTATGCAAAACGTATTGCAGAAGTTTACGACATAAATTTTACGGTCAGAAATACTGAAAAATATAAGTTTTGGGATTTATTTTTCAACGGTTGGGACGAAGGGAATAAATTCATTTGGCAGTTAAGACCTGAACTTATCGAAGCTTTAATAGAAACCGATTTGACGGGCGAAGAAATTTATCCTGAAGAAATTTCAGAAGAATATACTGAGGAACTTTTTGAAGGAATTAAGCGGACAATAACCGTAAATTCTTACGAAAGAAACTCAAAAGCTCGACAACTTTGCGTGAAGCATTGGAAGGCAATTTGTGCAGTTTGTAGTTTCGACTTTGAAAAGACATACGGAGAAATTGGAAAAGGTTTTATTCACGTCCATCATTTGACACCAGTTTCACAAATAGGAAAAACGTATCAAGTTGACCCAATAAACGACCTAATTCCTGTTTGTCCAAACTGTCATTCAATGCTACATAAACAAGAACCACCTTTGACAATTGACGAACTAAAATCATTACTAAAAACAACGAATGGAAACAACAGCAGCCGCTAACAAGGTATTGCCAAAAGCGGGGCTGAACAGCTTCTATTGGGCATTTGTGCAAGGTTCAACATTCTTTCTTCGATTGAATTTTAGTGCTAAAAGTCCCCGCCTTCGGCAATACCCAAACCGTTAGATGCCCAATATAACCCGCCGTAAATAAAAAAATGTTCAGGCATAAAGGGAAAAGCAGAAGTTTGAGACAGAATTTAGGAATAGCCTCTCTGCTCTCCTTTGTGGCTGGTATTGTTAATGTAGTTGGTTTTCTGGCCGTTCAGAAATTGACCACCAATGTAACGGGGCATTTTGCGCTTATGGTTGAAGAAGCTTTAAAGATTAATCTAAACCAGTCATTTTATTATTTTCTCTATATATTTTTCTTCTTTTTAGGCTCTTTCTCATCTAATCTCATCATTCAGATTACAGAGAAAGTAATGGATAAATCTATATTTATCATTCCGGTACTATCCGAAACCCTCATATTGACCAGTATCGCTTTTCTTCATGTTGACTATATCCTTGCAAATCCGAATCTGATAGCCTGCTCGATGCTGTTTGCCATGGGACTTCAGAATTCGTTAGTCACGACGATTTCAAGCTCTGCCGTGCGAACAACCCATTTAACGGGCTTATTTACGGACCTGGGAATAGAAGTTTCTCAACTTTTCTTTTTTAAAGCAAAGGGGCAGCAGGCAAAATTAAAGGCGGCCATCAAATTAAAGTTAACCATCATATCCGCTTTTTTCCTTGGCGGCATTTTGGCGGGACTATTGTATTCAGAATTCAAAATGAAGACCCTGCTCATCGGTTCGTTCACCTTGCTCGTCGGCTTAATTATCGACTACATTAACGTACAAATCAGGCTAAAAAAACTAAAACAGAAAAGCATGGATCATTCCAGAAACTTTAGCCAGATTGATTAAAACCGCATCGGCGGCCCGGCGCCAGGACGCGAAGGCGCAAGGGATATAATTCGTTGCGCCTTCGCGTCCTGGCGGTTCAATGACAGTCTACTTAATAAACAACCACTTATTATACAAAGCCTTTTGAGCGGGTGTCTGGTTGGATAGTGGCTCCAGACGGTAGCTAACCAGCGGATTTTGCGAGAGCGTAATAGGGATTTCACGCAGAAAGCCCGCCCGGTTTACGAGCACCTTGATCGTTTCGCCTACCCGACGGCCACTGATATGCCGCAGCAGGTCATCCCCAACTCGAACGCTATCAATCGAAATGACTTCATCGCCCACATTCAATCCACCTGTGTACGCAGCCGACCCACGACGAACACTCGTAATGGTCGATTTGCCATTGGCCGGGCTAACCCCAGCGCCCAGAAAACCGTCCTGGGTTTTCGAGGCTACATTCACCAATTGCATGCCAACAGGCTCAAAATAGGTGTTGTAGTTGATCGGATCAGCCGTATTGACAGCCGTCGTAAAGAAATCGTCGAGTTTACGACCCGCTATCTGTTCAGCCGCCTGCCGGAATTCAGCATCTGTAAAGCCGCGTTTCTGCTTTTTGTAGTACTCATTGTACAGGAACCGCATCAGATCGTCCATACTGCGTTCGCCGTTGCTACCAGCCAGGATCGCCAGATTCAGGAGTGTTCCCAACACGCTGCCTTTGCTGTAATACGAAATGGTCGTATTAGCGGAGTTTTCGTTGGGCCGATACCCTTTGATCCACGCATCCCAACTCGACTCGGCTACCGATTGCACTCGTACTCCGGGCTGATTTTCGATAACGGTAATATCGTTAGCCACAATGGCCATATAGGCTTCCGGCGTGTGAAAGCCTGCCCGACGCAGAATATTGTCTTCATAAAATGACGTACAACCTTCTGATAACCAGAGCATGTGGGTATAATTTTCATTCTCATAGTCGAACGGTCCCAGCGCAATTGGGCGAATGCGCTTTACATTCCAGAGATGAAAATATTCGTGTGCCACCAGCGTCATAAAGCCTTTGTAGTTCGACTCGGTCGCGTAGGCATTCCGGGTGGTTTCGAGCGTAGTCGAGTTAAGGTGTTCAAGTCCCCCCCCTCCCGGTGGAATATGATGCACAATAAAGGTGTAATGCGTACAGGGATGTTCACCCACCACCGTAGCAGCCGCTTCACACACCCGCTTGTAATCGGCAGCGAGTCGTTTTTCGTCATACTCAACTTCGCCAAACATCGCAACTGTATGCGGGATGCCTGAAGCCGTGAATGTGAAGGTTTTCTGGTTGCCAATTTCAATCGGCGAATCGACCAGCCGATCAAAGTCCGAGGCTTCAAACGTGAATTTTTCACCCGAAACAGGCTCTAGCCCTGTTGACACCATTGTCCAGGTTTTGTAGGGTTGAACAACCACCCGAAGCGGGATCGTTTTCAGCGCATCGTGGTACATGAAAATTCCTGCTGGGGTAACATACCCATGATCGGCATCGACAAAGTTGGTTCGCACGGTAAGCTCGTTGGCATATACCCGGTAGCGAATGGTCAGGTTGTCCTCGCCTGTGTATACCCGCCAGGCATTTTTACGGATTTTTTCACTTGGGACAGCCTTGCCACCCGCCGAAACGGTAAAGGCTTCCACATTTTTGGCATATTCCCGAATCAGATACGAACCCGGTGTCCAGACCGGCATTTTGATGTCGAGATAGCCGTTTTTCTTCGCATTGGTGGCAGCCGATACATTCTTCAACTGCATTTCAACATCGAAATAATGCGTTTGTGGTTCGGGCATCGAGAGCACGTAGGTAACACTCGGCGTTACGGCAGGCGGATTTTCATCGGATACTAATGTCGTTGCTGTTGATGATCGTGGGGTAAAAAATGTCCAGATAGTAAGTAAATACAGAAGCCGGGCGTTTTTTTTCATACGGAAAGAGAGATACCTTCGTTTTTTGTCCAGAATAGACCTGATATTTGTCAATTTATCAGCGAAACTACGACTCAAATCAGAAATAGTCATCCTGTTTTCGAAGTTTATAGTGTATTGTTTACGGTATTCGGCTTACGGTGTACTGACGTATTCAAGTGTTTTGCGTTAACCCACAAACCAAATCCCATAAACCTCTCAACATTCAGTTTATGCCCTACACAACCTCCCAAATCAGTTATCGCTTGCTTTTCCTGCTGATCGTTGGGTTATTTAGTACACGTACGGTATCGGCACAGCGAACCCAAAGCTATGCGGAACCTGATTACCATTACCGGAACGGGCTTGAGCTTTTCGAAAAAGCCAACTATGCCGCTTCCCGTTATGAATTCCGCCAATACCTGGAGCCTCGACGGGGCGATGGGTCTCAAACCCTGCTCAACACGGGCGACCAGAATGCGGTCGAAGCCGAATATTATGTTGCCCTGACCAGTCTGTATATCGACGAGCCAGGGGCCGAATTGCTGGTGGATCGGTTCGTTAAAAATCATAGCGAACACCCCAAAGCCGGGCAACTCTATGGCGATCTGGGTACGTACTACTTCAATCGGCAGGATTACGCCAAAGCCATCAGCTTTCTGGAAAAAGCGGTAGATCAGGGCGGAAGTAATACCCAGCAAACAACGTATAAATACCAGCTTGCCCTCTCCTACTATAATACGCAGGATTTGCAACATGCATTACCCCTGCTCAACGAGGTAAAGCTCGATCCCAGTTTTGCCAATGCACCAGCCGCTTCGTACTATGCCGGGGTTATTAATTTCCGGAATCGGAACTACAATGAAGCCGTTTCTGACTTCCGCCGGATCGAAAAAAATCCGACCTATCAGAACGAGGTGCCGAACTGGATTGCCCAATCCCTTTATAAACAACGCCGGTACGATGATCTGCTGGCCTACACGGAACCTCTGCTCAAACGATCCAACAATTCGCTGCTTAGCGAAGTGGCTTTATTTACTGCCGAAGTTTTTTACCAGCAGAATCAGTTTGCCCGCGCTATTCCGTACTACAAACAGTATATCAGTGCTGTAGGCACTAAAGCACCGGCTGCGGTTAAGTTCCGGTATGGCCAGTCCTTATTTCGGACGGGTGCTTATGCCGACGCCATTACGCAGTTGAAACCCCTGGCTGGCGGTAAAGACACCACCGCGCAATATGCAGCTTATACCCTCGGCGTGAGCTATTTACAGACGCAGAACCCAACCTATGCGCTTAACGCCTTCGATCAGGCAGGACGGCTGTCGTTCAATAAAGATATTCAGGAAGAAGCCCGGTTTACGCACGCCAAACTTCAACTGGATCAAAACAATGGAGCCGATGCGGTAAAGGAACTGACGGCTTTCCTGAAGCAATATCCCGGCAGTAAGTTTGAAAACGAAGCCAACGAACTGACCGGAGAAGCTTACTCGGCATCGAACAATTACCCGGCGGCTATCGCTTATATAGAAAGCCTGAAACGTCGAACGCCAAAAATCAACGCCACTTACCAGCGACTCACCTACAACCAGGGCGTCAATGATTTTAACGCTGAACGGTATCCTCAGGCCGTTGCGAATCTGGATAAGTCGCTCAAATACCCGGTTGACAATGAGTTGCAACAGGCTGCCCAGTTCTGGAAAGCCGAATCGTATTCGGCTGGTAAACAATATGATACAGCCATTCCCCTGTATGCCAGTATTGCCAAATCGGGTTCGGGAGCGTATGCAACCAAAAGCCTGTATGGATTGGGCTATGCGTATTATAACAAAAAAGATTATGCCCGTGCTCTGCCCTATTTCCGGGATTTTGTGAGTCGCGGAAGCGATGCTGACAATCGGGAACAGGTTCAGGATGCCACCATCCGGCTAGCTGATACCTATTTTGCGGGTAAGCAATACGAGAGTGCCATGCGCTATTACGACCAGGCCATTGCGCAAAATGCGCCCGACAAAGATTATGCAGCTTATCAGAAAGCGGTCATCCTGAGTTATGTAGGTCGTGATGCAGAAGCCAAAGCGCAGTTCGACCAGGTACAACGTCAATTCCCGAACTCGCGCTTTGTCGATGAATCCTTACTGCAAAAAGCCAACGTCGATTTCGAACGGGGAGCTTATCAGGTAGCTATACAGGGCTATACCAAACTCATCCAGGATAAGCCCAACAGTTCGCTTATCCCAGCCGCGTTATTAAAACGAGCCATCGCCTACGGCAATATCCAGCAATACGACCCCGCCATTGCCGATTACAAACGGATTCTGGATAATTACGGCAATTCGGAACAGGCGCAAAGTGCCTTACTTGGCATTCAGAATACCCTGAATGATGCTGGTCGGCCGGAAGAGTTCTCGCAGGTGTTGGGTCAGTACAAGAAAGGAAATCCGGGTAGTAGCGACGTAGAACGGGTACAGTTCGAAAATGCCAAGGATATTTATGCCAGTGGGAAATATCCGCAGGCCATTCAGTCGTTGCTGTCGTTCATGCAGGAATATCCAGCCAGCCCAAACACCAACGAAGCTCGGTATTACCTGGCCGAATCGTACCGGCAAACGGATGATGTAGGCAATGCGCTCCGGTATTACAACCTGATCATCAACGACAACCGCTCGGATTATCTGGTTCGGGCAGCTACCCGGGCGGCCGATCTGGAATCCAAACAGAAAAACTATCCCCGCGCTATTCGGAATTACCAGATTATAATGGCCAGAGCCAATGGGAAGGCCGAGCAGGTAGGCGCTCAACTGGGTATGATGGATACCTACTTTGTTTACCCAAAACTTGATTCGGCGGCTATACTGGCCCGCGAGGTTCTGGCGGCTGGTAACGTCGTCCCTGGCGCTCAGAACCGGGCGCAACTGATGTTGGGTAAAGTGGCATTCGGCAAAGGGGATTACAAAACAGCTCAGTCTGATTTTGAGAAAACCATCGCTCTGGCCAAGGATGTTAACGGAGCCGAAGCCCAATACTACCTCGGTGCCATTCTGAATAAGCAGAAGAAATACAAGGAATCGACAACCACTCTTCTGAAATTCAATGAGCAGTTTGGCGATTTCGAATACTGGAAAGGCAAAGCGTTCATCCTCGTTGCCGACAACAATGTTGCCCTTGACGAAGTAGCTCAGGCCAAAGCCGTTCTGAATTCGATTATCGAAAACTCATCCGATCAAACCATCATCACCGAAGCGAAACAAAAACTGGCCGCTCTGGAAAAATAAAGAGTGAACGAACAAAAGAGTGAACGAGCGAACTCGTTCGATAGGTTTTCGCGTCAGCTCTTCACTCTTTCGTTTGTTCACCCTTGCGCTCGTTCACTCTTATGCAAATACGAATCATACTTCTCCTAACCTGCCTATCAACAACGCTTTTAGCTCAACAGCCAAAGCCAACCCGCCCGACCAAAGAAGGCGAAATCGATAGTCAGGAAATTACGGTTGAGAAAAGCCGTAAAATTGAACTGCCTCCCGCTAACCGGGTTTTTAACAAGATTCCCTCAGTAAAACCATCGGCCGAACAGCGAAGGCTAACCTATGAATTCGAGGATCGGAAGCTGACTGTTGGCGACCCTCGCATCAACCCGACGATACTGCCTCCGGCTACAGGTCAGGCCGACGATACACCGGCCTACAGCAACTATGTGAAATTGGGAGCCGGTAATTATAGTTCGTTTCTGGGCGAAGGATTTGTAGGCATCAATAACCTGTCGAATCTGGCGCTGGAAGGCTCTGTCCGGCATTTATCATCCGGGTTAGGGCCGGTGGATGGTAAAAATTCATCCCAAAGCGATACACGCGTACGAGTAACAGGTAAGTACCTCGCCAATGCGTTTAAACTCCAGGCTGACCTCGGTTTCGACCGGAATGCGTACAATTTTTACGGATATAGCCGCGAATACGCCACCCAATCCAGCTTCAACCCCGATCAGATCAAGCAGCGACTGAATACGATCAACTTTAAGCTAGGCATCGAAAACGCAAATTCGGATAACGCTATCGACTATTCGCTGCGAACAGGCATCACCTCCTTACGCGACCGATTCAACGCATCCGAAACCGATTGGGGAACCAACCTGAATGCTTCGCTCGGCATCTCCGACAATGTGTTTGCCCTGGTGTCTGCTGATGCTTACCTAACTCAGCGGTCGGATGGCAATATTGTTGACAATCGAAATCTGTTTCGGGTGAAGCCTACCTTTAAATATACCTCTCCGCTGTTTACACTGACAGTTGGGATCAATGCTGTCAACCAGACTGATCAGCGACAGAATATTAACGATACCCGTGCCTTCCCTGTGGCCAATATTGACGTCACTCCTGTTGGAAATATCCATATTTTCGGTGGTGTCGACGGTGATATTAACCGAAACACGCTTCGGTCGTTACTAGCTGAAAATAAGTGGCTTGCTCCACAGGTTCTATTGGCTAACACTGTTAAGTCGCTGGATATTTACGGAGGGTCGAAGGGTACATTGGGTGGTGGGTTTTCGTACGAAGGTAAAGTGTCGTATGCCCGTTACCGGAACTTCTCAACGTTTAACAACACAGTTCCCGACACCACCAAATTTTTCGTGCTTTATGATGGCGGCATTACCAATGTGCTTACCATTTCAGGGCAATTGGGCTATGCTCTGAAAGACAAGTTCCGTTCGACACTTAAAGCTGACTTTTTCAATTACGGTCTCGACCGGCTCGAAGCCGCCTGGGGGCGTCCGCGTACGACCGCTACCTGGACAAACTCATACATACTGAATAAAAAATTATTCGTCACCGCCGATTTGTATTTTTATGAGGGTATCCAAAATAAAAATATGGTGTCGGGTATCGCCTACACCCTAAAACCCATTTACGACGCGAACCTCAAAATTGACTATTTCTTAGGTAAGCAGGTAGCCGCGTTCGTTTCGTTAAATAACATCTTTGGTCAGAATTACCAGCGCTATTTGTATTATCAAACGCAAGGGCTTAACTTTCTCGGAGGAATTAGTTATTCGTTCTAATCTCACCACCAATCAGCTACTATGGCTTCCGTCAACGACTATCTCAAAAAGTTGCTGTACCAGTACGATTGTGTAGTTGTTCCCGAGTTGGGAGCATTTCTGACTCACTACCAATCGGCAAGTTTTACGGAATCCAACGGTCTCTATTTACCACCCCGCAAACGAGTTGCGTTCAACGAAGCGCTGCGACTGGATGATGGCATCCTGGCCAATTACATCATGTTGCATGAGCCCGTTACCCGCGAGGGTGCTCAACGACATATTAGTTCATTTGTGGCAGAACTCCGACAGCAGGTCGAAACCACCGGACGGTTCGAACTGGAAGGGGTTGGTACGTTTACCTACAACGACGAAGGTCGGCTGCAATTTGGCCCTAGTCTACGACACAACTTTTTTGGTGAGGCCTATGGCATGAGTCCTTTGTCAGCTCAGGCTATTACAAAACAGAACTTGCCCGAACCCGTTATTGAGGCTATACCCGTTTCAACGGCGCTTGGACCTGTAAAAGTAGAAGAGGAAGTCTCGTTGACACCCTATCGGCCTGCCCGTCCTTACTGGCGTGTTGCGGCTATTGCGCTACTGGTAGGGTCGCTGGGCGCATTTAGCTATTTTTCCGTTATTGAACCAGGTCAACCGTTCCAAAGTAGCCTTGATCCGGCGAATCTATTACGATTTACGACCTGGTTATTCGATCGGCCTGCTCAGACAACCGAGATACACAAAGCTATTTCTGTCAAGAAGACAGCGCCTGCTCCAATAGCAGCTATTCCAACTACAGAAACGTCTTCAGTTGAGCCTGCTACGGTAACACCCACTCCTGCCAAAGAGGTATCCGCTAAACCAGAGCCCGCTCCTACTGAGATTAAAGCAAAGGTTGATGTAGCGATGGCTCCAAAAACAGACGTGATAGAAAAGACCGTAACGCCAATTGCAGTGACGAAGCCGCTCCGTACCGGTCCTCATTTTACGGTCATTGCCGGTGTTTTTCTGAGCAAACAAAACGCCTTTCGCTTACGACGTCAACTGCGTAAAGCTGGGTATGAAGATGCGTTTATCATCATGCCGGAGGCTGGCGAGAAAGAGCGGTATAAAGTAGCAGCGGCTGGTTCAGCCATTCGGTCGGAAGCGGTTGCCAAGATGGCCGCCATCGACTCCCTGGCCGGAACCGAATCCTGGATATTGAAGAATTAGCGTTAAGATAATTCTCACTATATATTAAAAAAGGCAGTTCTTTGGAACTGCCTTTTTTAATATATGGCCTATTTAAAATGGCCTGCTTAAGTTCTGTAAGGTATTCCAATCACTTCCTCCAATTGAGTGATATTGGCCTTTAATCGCTTATTTTCTTCCTTAAGCAGTTGAATGATTTCGTCCTTGCTCTTAAGTAAATTGCTATATATATCATCTAGATTTTCTTTGTCAATAATACCCTTTTGTTTGGCGTTGAAAGTTTCTGGCTTAGCATTCACTCCCTCAGGAATAAGTTCTATCACACTTACGTCAAATAACTCAGCCAATCGTAATAAATACTTCACCTGAAAGCTCGTTGTGTCCGTTTCCCAATTACAATAGGTAGCCTGCCAGACCCCAAGAAGCTCAGCAACTTCTTTCTGAGAGAGCCGTTTTTTCTCCCTTTGTTTTCTCAATCTTGTTCCAAAGGTCATAACATGGTCTGGTTTAAATATGCCTATGACTACAAAACCCGAAAAAGTCACCGATTATACGAAATCAATTAAATTAACCTTGATTTCTGATTAAAACAATTAGTTTTTTTGTGTAACCTAACCACACTATTTATAATATTTGCTATCGCCAAAGCAACCAGGCGCTATTGCCATACCACTATTCCCTTTGGCACATGTATACATGAAACGATTATCGTTAGAAGAGTTGAAAGCCCAGTCAGGAGGAAATGTTACGAGTAATTTAGAAGCTATCAAAGGAGGTAACGCTGGAGATTGCCACTGTCAGTGTACACAAGACTTAGCTAAAAGCGGAAATACCAATGACGCAGCATGGATATGGTGCTTTATTTCCTGCCTCTTCTAATTTTTTAGCAATATTTTCAGGAGGATTTAGCTCAGTCTTCCTGAAAATATTACAAACCTTATTATGCTGTTAGTTACATTTCTAGACAACTTAAATCCTTGGGGAGATAGAAACTTCACAAATACTACTCACAAGATATTGGTTTATTTATTATTGTTATTATTACTGTGCCTATTAAATACAATATCATTCAAATTGGTCAATGTTTTAATTCAATCAAAATTAATCGGTGTTAGCTATTCATCGAAAAATATCCATTCAATAAGCACGAATACAATAGTCTTTGTTGGTTTATTAAGCCCAATAACAGAAGAGCTTATGTTCCGCCTAGGATTGCTTTTTTCCCCAAGTAAAGCTACCAGTTTGATAATAGGAATCTTGTTTACAATTGTTAGCCTTACTATAGGCAGGCTTTTTTTGTATAACACTCTCTATTTAAAGGTTTATTTATTTCTACTTTTAGCCTTGTATATAATTATTTTATATTTAATAAAGCATTTCAATAATAAGCTAATGGAATTCTGGAAAGTCAATAAAAGGGCAATTTTTTTCTTATCTATTATTTCATTTGCATTTAGCCACATTAATAAATATGTTTTCACTAATCAATATGAATTATTCCTCTATTGGCCAATTCTTTTTTTACCTTTCTTTATTTCAGGCTATTTTCTCAGTTTAATAAGGATTAAAATCTGTTTTACTATGGCAATTTTCTCTCACTCGATCATAAATTTTATACTTATACTATTAGAAACCCAACAATTTATATAAAAAATGGAGTTTATAAAACAAAAAGTGCACCAAATATTTGCGAATCAGGTCTTCCTTTCTGATACAATTCGTATGGCCTTATATCAGGAAGATCCCAATTTATTTGGCCTTCTCGATTACGATAACGATTCTATTTTTTTAGAACCTACATTATTCTGCCATTTCCTATCGGATATTGATAAGAACTTAACTATACCATTGTCTCAAAGCTTATTAGGCTATATATCCGTAACGGAGAGACCTAAATTTGTCTCTATCAAAGCAGATCAATTTGGTATAATTAACCTGCCTAATTTAGGGTATATTAGAGTGAATTCGAAAGAAACAACTTTGCTCATGATAGAGCAGCTTGAGCAGAATCTTATACGGAATCAATTCTTACCCAATAGCATAATTAGGCTTTGCTGGCATCCAACGGATTTATTACGCTATGAGAAAAATATTACATTTTACGAACCTGTTGAATCAACTGCTCAAAAGTATCAACATCCGTTATTTCAGGCTGTTATTTTTTTTCAAAGAAATCTACCCGATTTCTGGCAATTAATTGAATCCGTTACGCGTGAGTTTGTGGTATTTAATAGCCCACCAGAGCAGCACTCGTTTGCAGGTATTATGCATCATGGTACGGCTTATTTTAATGTTGAAAATAAACCTCAGACACCTATTTTTTTCATTGATGATATTGCCCATCAATGTGGTCACATTATTTTCAATGCATTAACACTCGATACAGGTAAATACCTACGTGTTCCAAAAGATTTTCCACTGAAAGAGTTTACTGGTGTATCTTATGAACGAAGAGGAGTTTATGGAGCTTTTCATGGATTGTTCACTTATACAACTATTTTACATTCGCTCGATACCGTTCTGAGCAATGATTCGATTTCCGATATACCATTACGATATGAAGCCCTGGGTCGTTTAGGGTTTTACATTAACAAGTTTGGCCTTGATCTGACCAATATGAATAACCCTAAAATTTTGACCGATGAAGGGATGGAGTTCCATCGGCAATTTGCTGCTGGTTATGCGTATATCTGTCAAAAATACCAGCCGGTTTTGAAGGGATTAGATTATCACAATCAGCCGTATACGTTTCAATACGATTTATTCAGCACACTCAACCCAATCCGTAACACTAATTTCGTATGAGATATAGCTATGTAGCCATTGCCTTATTGCTTAGTACAGGCTCACTTTGGGCACAGACAATAGCCAACTATCAGAAAGCCTTCTCTATCTTGCAGAAAGCCATTTCTACTACGGGTAAAGACCTCCCGAATAGTGTCCTGATTACGAGTAGTGGCATTATTCATAATATGGGGCATTACGATGTTCCCGAAAAAACAAAGGATATTCCAGTCGAGGAAGTAGCCGCTTATTTTCAACAGGAGCAAGTAGCTTATCTACGCAGCGTCATTCAGAATAACGGCCTTTCCCTTATTCAATCAAGCGTAAGTAAATCTGATTCAGTCTATACAACCGGTTATTACAACCGATCGCTGGTTCGAAGCAATTCACAGGAATTTCAGTATGAAGCGGCTAAACTACTGCCCATCAAATTATTACAGCTTGCTTATACTAACCGCCAATCGCTACGTTATTTAGGCGAGCAGGATAGTCATTTTTTGCTCTCGTTCAGCTACAACTCCAATGATGCCGTAACACTGTGTATTAACACGAAAACTTTCTTACTCGATAGAATAGAAAAGTTAGGCTACAACGACCGATATGGCGATGTGTTATTCGTGAGCGAATACAAAGGCTATACGTCTACAAACGGGCTACAAGTACCCGCCAGTAGAACTGATTATGAATTCGGGCAGGTAGAACGGGAGCTAACGTATAAGGACATACGTTTCAATGTAAAGCCGGATACCAGTTCACTACAACTTCGCTGGGTTCCAGTCACTTTTCAACGTAAACTACCCGAAGTAATTCAAAAAGCTGAATCATTATCGGTCGAAACCATTGCCCCTAACCTAGACCTGATCAAAATTACTTCGCAAAATAATAAAGTCTTAGTAGCTCAATTCAGCGACCATATTGCCTTGTTTGAAAGTCCATCAGGGCTGGGTTTAAATCAACAGATTATTCGTGAAATCCAGAGTCGTTATCCACAAAAACCACTTCGACAGGTATTCCTTACTCACCACCACCCCGACCACGCAGGCGGAATACGCGCCTTTGCCGATTTACCGGTAACGTTTATTACTACAGCGGGCAACGAAGCGTATTTTAAGAAGCTTCTGTCGGGCACTCATACCCTAAACGAGTTCAATAAGGAGAGTGGTAAAAGCTATCGGTTTGATTTTGTTCCGGCCGAAGGACAGAAAACCTATAGTGATGACCAATTAACCGTTGTCGCTTACGAAATTGGTAAAAACACTAGCCATACAGCCGAGCATCTGGTTTATTACTTCCCACAACAGAAACTTCTCTGGTCGGGTGATTTACTATTTTTTCGGGCCGATGGGCGCATTTTTCCATCCGGCGATCGGGGCAAATCGGTGTACAATCTGATTACAACAAAACAGCTTGCTGTCGATAAAATCTATACCTCGTGGCCTTTAAATGGCCAGGCTCCTTATGGCACAATAGACGATTTACGTAAATCGTCTGAGGCAAAATAATCGGGGATTGTGGCAAAGAAATATCCTTTCTACCGGCAATACGATCTAATGGATTGTGGGCCTACGTGCCTACGAATGATTAGTAAATTTTACGGAAAAACATTCGATGCAACCTATTTGCGGGAAATTGCTAATCTGGCTCGTGATGGGACCTCAATGGGTGGTCTGGCCGATGCTGCCGAACGAATCGGGTTCGGTACACTGGCCTTAAATGCTCAGTACAATACACTAGCCGAGCAAATTCCATTACCCTGCATTGCTCACTGGCGACAACGGCATTTTGTTGTAGTTTACGAAGCCTCCCCGACTCAGGTAACAATAGCCGATCCTGGTCATGGGTTAATTACGTATACCCGGCAGGAATTTCTAAAAGGCTGGATTCCAGAAAAAACAATCTCTGCCGATTCAGAGGGTGTTTTATTACTTTTTGAACCAACGCCCAGGTTTTTTGAGCAGGATGAACCCGAAAAAGCCAAAAAGTCTTTCAGTGGTTTCTTGTTCCGATACGTGCGCCCTTATCGTCGCTATGGTCTGCAACTATTTCTGAGTTTACTTACAATTAGCCTCCTTCAGTTAGCTTTACCATTTTTGACTCAGCAGATTGTTGACACAGGCATAAACACGCATAATCTTAATTTTATATACCTGGTATTAATAGCCCAATTAGTTCTTTTCCTTTCCCAAACAGGTATCAATGTAATTCGTAGCTGGATTTTATTGCATGTAACAAGTCGAATCAATCTTCGGATGCTTTCCGATTTTATGATGAAGCTGATGCGGCTTCCGATTGCTTTTTTCGATTCAAAACAAACTGGCGATATACTCCAACGTATTCAGGATCATAACCGTATACAGGCTTTTCTATCAGCAACTACCCTCGATGTTCTTTTTTCTGCCGTTACATTCCTAATTTTTGGTTCTATCCTATTCTATTTCAATGCACAACTCTTCTTTATTTTCCTGCTAGGCTCAGCTCTATATATGGTTTGGGTGCTCTTATTCCTCAAGCAACGGGCCGAAATCGATTACCGATATTTCGACCAGGCCGCCGGAAATCAAAGTAGTGCCATTCAGCTCATCAACGGCATGCAGGAGATAAAACTTAATGGTTCCGAAAAACGTCGTCGCTGGGAATGGGAGGCTATTCAGGCCCGATTGTTTAGGCTTAACGTTCGCAGTACAACCCTATCACAAATGCAAAACGAGGGCGGACGTTTTCTGAATGAAATTAAGAATATCCTTATCAGTTTTGTTGCGGCTAAATCGGTTATTGACGGAAATATTTCACTAGGATCAATGCTGTCTGTCCAATACATTGTTGGTCAAATGAATGTTCCTGTTAATAATTTTATTGCTTTTATAAGAACGTATCAGGACGCTAAGTTAAGTTTGGAAAGACTAACCGAAATTCATGCCAAATCAGATGAGGAATCAATTGATGCCAATCTTATCTATGAACTGCCAACAGAACAAAGTATTCATCTTGACAATATTAGTTTTCGATACGGTAGCAGCAGTTCGGAAAATGTTTTAAAAAATATAAATTTTAGTATCCCAGAAGGAAAAGTTACTGCAATTGTTGGTGCCAGTGGAAGCGGTAAAACAACCTTACTGAAATTACTACTTAAATTTTATGAACCTAGCAACGGGAATATTTTCGTTGGAAATACTAATCTTAAAAATCTTAGCTATGATTTCTGGCGCGGTCAATGTGGAGTTGTCATGCAGGAAGGGTATATTTTTGCAGACTCTATCGCCAGAAATATAAGTGAGTCGGATTCTGGCGGACTCGTTAATCGTAAAAAGCTTCAGGCCTCTGTTCACACGGCCCATATTGAAGACTTTATCGAAGCCCTGCCTAATGGGTATAATACACGAATTGGCTCCAGTGGTATGGGAATAAGCGGTGGTCAAAAACAACGAATTTTAATTGCTCGCTCCGTTTACAAAGATCCAAAGTTCCTTTTTTTTGATGAAGCTACCAGTGCTTTAGATGCCACAAATGAGGCTATTATTATGAGAAACCTGGAAAACTTCTTTAAGAATAGAACCGTAGTTATTGTTGCTCATCGCTTAAGCACAGTCAAAAATGCCGACCAAATTATTGTTCTGGATAAAGGTCAGATAGTTGAGCAAGGTACGCATCACGAATTAGTTAGTCAGCGAAATCATTACTACTCACTAGTGAAGAACCAATTAGAGTTAGGAAACTAATGGCCGATATACAAGTAGATGAGCTCGATACTCAAAGTGAAGCTGTACGAGATTTTATTGATCAGATTCCAAACTGGATAATTCGTTGGGGGATCACTGTAATTTTCCTGGCAGTAGTTGCTAGCGTCTATATAAGCTGGCTTATACATTACCCAATAATCGTCTCTGCTCCTTTTCGACTTACCACACAAAATGCCCCCAAACCTATTATCAGTAGAAATGATAGCAGGATTGTAAAATTATTTACTCACGATAATCAATATGTTGTTGCCGGGCAAACTATTGCCTATTTAGAATCAACCGCAGACCATAGCCAAGTATTACAACTACTCAAACGATTACAAAATTTACACCAACTTGTTATTACCAATCATTTTGAAAAACTAGACGTTTTTCCTGTAGAAAATTTTCAAGAATTAGGAGAATTACAGGGGCCATTCGAAAATTTCATGCAATCATACATTCAAACATTAACTTTATTTTCGAATGGATATTATCTTAAAAGAAAATCTTTCTTAAACCAGGAATTGTCAGATTTGATTAAGACACAAAAACAGCTTTTAGAGCAATATACTATTTATTTGCAAGATGAGTCTATAGCCAATAAAGAATTTGAAATTCACAAAAAACTTTATGCCGACAAAGTGATTTCACCACTAGACTATCAGCGGGAGGAAAGTAAGCTAATAGCAAAACGTTTACCAATAAAACAAATAGAAGTTTCAATTTCGACGAATTCAACTGCTCAAATACAGAAACGTAGAGAAATTACTGAGTTGGACAAGCAGGCTTTGGAACAAAAAAAACAATTTGAACAAGCGATCAATACATTGATTAGCGCAATAACCGACTGGAAAAAACGATATTTACTCGAAGCTCCCTTATCTGGTATCCTCCATTATTCTACGATTTTACAGGAAAATCAACTTCTAAGAGCTAATTCTGAAGTTATGTATGTAGGAGCTACTAGTAAAAATCAATATCTTGGCGATGTGCGAATACCCCAGGCAAATTTTGGTCGTGTAAAATCAGGGCAGAAAGTATTGGTTAAGTTTCAAGGTTATCCCTTCGAAGAATTTGGAGCAATAGAAGGAGTAGTAGGAACGGTATCCCAAATTCCCTCTCAAGATAATTCCTATTTCACCGCTGTTGTTGAATTACCCAACGGGTTACGCACAACTTACTCTAAACAGTTGACTTACAAAACTGGAATGGAAGCTTCTGCTGAAATCATTACAGAAGATTTACGTTTAATTGAGCGCGTATTCTACCAGCTTCGGAAAGCCATCAATCAACGATAATTACTGCCCTAAAAACAAAACGACTCCCACTTGCGCAGGAGCCGTTTCACATTAGCAAACAGGAATGTTAGCCTAAGTAGGTTTTCAACGCCTTTGACCGTGAGGTGTGGCGTAACCGACGAATAGCTTTTTCTTTTATTTGCCGAACCCGCTCGCGAGTCAGGTTAAATTTCTCACCAATTTCTTCCAGGGTCATGGCATGTTCGCCGTTCAGCCCGAAATATAGGGTGATCACATCAGCTTCGCGTTGCGTCAGCGTCGACAGGGCACGCTGTACTTCTTTCCGAAGCGAATCGTTGATCAGACCGGAGTCTGGCTTGTCTTCACCATCGTTTTCCAGTACGTCGAGCAGGCTGTTTTCTTCGCCCTGTACAAACGGCGCATCCATCGATACGTGACGACCCGAAATTTTCAGCGTGTCAACCACTTCAGCAGCCGAGATTTCCAGCACAGCGGCCAGTTCTTCAGGCGAAGGCTCACGTTCAAACTTCTGCTCCAGATCGGAGAATGTCTTCGAAATCTTGTTCAATGAACCAACCCGGTTCAGCGGCAGACGTACAATCCGTGACTGTTCGGCCAATGCCTGCAAAATTGATTGACGAATCCACCAAACGGCGTACGAAATAAATTTAAATCCACGGGTTTCATCGAAACGCTGGGCAGCTTTAATCAGACCCAGGTTCCCTTCGTTAATCAAGTCACCCAGCGAAAGCCCCTGATTCTGGTACTGTTTCGCTACGGATACCACAAAGCGCAGGTTCGCCTTCGTCAATCGTTCGAGCGAGAGTTGGTCTCCTTCCCGAATTTTTTGGGCCAGCGTTACTTCCTCGTCTGGTGTGAGTAGATCTACCTTACCAATCTCCTGCAAGTACTTGTCTAACGACTGACTTTCACGGTTGGTAATCTGTTTTGAAATTTTTAGCTGTCTCATATTCTGTTTTCCCCGGCAGAGCGACTATATAACGCTTTATTTTGACGTTGAATTACACAAAAAAGTAACAATGACTTACGCATTTTTGTTCTCTGGCTTGGGCAGTAAAACCTTGCGCGACAAACGATATTTTCCCGTTTTTTTATCAATGTCAATCAATTTGACCGTTACTTCCTCTCCTACCTGCAAAACACCGTCCATCGATTCCAGTCGTTCCCACTTAATCTCCGAAATATGCAATAAGCCATCTTTGCCCGGCATAAACTCAATGAAAGCACCGAATGGCTGAATGGTTTTAACTTTACCTACGTAGGTTTCACCCACTTCTGGTACAGCCACAATCCCTTTCACCCGCGACACGGCTTTGTCCATGCTCTCCTTGTTGGTCGCAAAGATGCTAACCCAGCCCGCGTTGTCGTGCTCATCAATATTGACAATGGCACCCGAATCTTTCTGGATGTCCTGAACCACTTTACCACCGGGTCCGATCACCGCTCCGATCTGGTTGGTATCGATTTTGATGACAATAGCGCGTGGTGCATGGGGTTTGAGATCTGGACGAACTTCGGCGATACCTTTCTTCATTTCGCCCAGAATGTGTAGCCGTCCTGCACGCGCCTGCTCCAGCGCCTGAGCCAATACTTCGTAAGACAGACCGTCAACTTTCAAGTCCATCTGACAAGCCACGATGCCCTTTTCAGTACCAGTTACTTTAAAATCCATATCGCCGAGGTGATCCTCATCACCGAGAATATCCGACAACACGGCATATTTCT
Source organism: Spirosoma aerolatum (assembly GCF_002056795.1). Lineage (NCBI taxonomy): Bacteria > Pseudomonadati > Bacteroidota > Cytophagia > Cytophagales > Cytophagaceae > Spirosoma > Spirosoma aerolatum. The sequence continues at coordinate 3,917,130 of NZ_CP020104.1, forward strand.
CACCGTCAGAGATCAATCCCATAGCGATACCAGCCACAGGAGCCTTTATTTTAACCCCAGCATCCATCAACGCCATGGTACCGGCACAAACCGTTGCCATCGACGATGATCCATTCGATTCCAGAATATCCGATACCACCCGGATGGTGTATGGATTTTCTTCGTCGGGAGGCAATACTTTTTTCAATGAGCGATGAGCCAGGTTACCATGTCCGATTTCACGTCGGCCAGCCCCCCGGTTTGGTTTTACTTCGCCCGTTGAAAAACCAGGGAAGTTATAGTGCAGCAGGAATTTCTCATAGCCCTGGAACAGCGGCTGATCGACAATCTGCTCATCAGTTTTTGTACCCAGCGTAGCTGTAGTGAGCGACTGCGTTTCACCACGCGTGAAGAGTGCAGACCCGTGCGGACCAGGTAACAGACCAGCTTCAGCCGAGATCGGACGAATTTCATCTAATTTCCGACCATCCAGACGCACCCGCTCATCCAGCACCAATCGACGGGAGGCTTCCCATTCCAGATCATGGATGTAGGTTTTGATTAGACTGACATTCACTTCCGATCCTTCGGGGAACGAAGCAATGTATTCATCACGAATAGCTTTGAACGCTTCCGAACGACCCTTCTTGCTTGGGTTTTGCTGACGAGCTACGGCATAGATCTTATCGTACGTTGCCGCCCGCACAGCCGCCCGAAGCTCTTCGTCATGCGTTTCGTGGTTATATTCCCGCTTTACGGTTTTTCCAACTTTCGCTTCCAGTTCTTTCTGGGCTTGGCACTGAACTTTGATGGCTTCGTGGGCAGCTTTCAGCGCTTCCACGACCTCAGCTTCAGAGCATTCGCTCATTTCGCCTTCCACCATACAAATATCTTTTTCTGTAGCGGCTACAATCAGATCGATCGTTGCTCGATTCAGATCGGCCGTTTTCGGATTGATTTGATACTTTCCGTCAATTTTTGCGACCCGAACTTCCGAAATTGGGCCATTGAATGGAATATCAGATACGGCCAGCGCAGAAGAAGCCGCTAAGGCTGCCAGCGCATCGGGCTGTACTTCGGGATCAGCCGAAATCAGGGTAATAATCACCTGGGTATCGGCATGGTAATTATCTGGGAAGATAGGCCGCAGAGCCCGGTCGACTAAACGACTGATCAGAATTTCGTAATCGCTTAATCGGCCTTCACGACGCTGAAAGCTTCCTGGAATTCGGCCAGCCGAAGCAAATTTTTCCTGATAATCAACAGATAAAGGCAGAAAATCAACGCCTTCTTTGGCTTCTTTACTCGATACAACTGTGGCTAACAGCATGGTGTCGCCCAGCCTGACAACCACCGCTCCGTCGGCCTGACGGGCCATTTTGCCGGTTTCGATGGTAATTTCCCGCCCGTCGGGCAGCGCAACGGATTGCGTGGTAATTTGAAACATACAACAGATTTTGAATACGTCCTCTACAGCTTTAAACCGCGTGGGATTAGTCGAGTTGTACTAATCCCCAATTATTTTATTTAATCAAAAAAATTCACTCTATTTGGTGTAGAAACAACAAAAATGAGGGAATCTACTATAAGCAGATTCCCTTTTTTAACCAGAGCCCGATTACTTCCGTAATCCCAGCGCTGCCAGAATAGCCCGGTAACGCATGATGTCTTTTTTCTGGAGGTAATTCAGCAACCGCCGACGTTTACCTACTAATTTTAAAAGACCCAGTTGGGTACCATAATCGTGCTTGTGAACTTTCAGGTGCTCAGTTAAATGACTGATCCGATACGTGAACAGCGCGATCTGGGATTCGGCCGACCCGGTGTCCGTTGCACTTTTGGCGTACCCCGAGGTGGAGAAAATCTCCTGTTTTTTTTCGGTCGTTAGATACATCTTCAGACAGCTAAATGATAAAAATTTATGAATTCGGGGGCAAAGATAGTGAAAAAATTCTATAATCGGTTGCCGCCAGTCAATAGTTTATGTAATACGTACAGAATAATCCAATTTATGCCTGATTGCTTACAGCTATAGATTGCCGATTTCGAAACGCATCCCATTTCCGTTTTAAACGCTCCCAGGCTATCACATATACATCCTTATCGAACAGGCGGGAATCATGACGTGCCCGCTGCATCAGCAATAATCCGATCGGAAACAGCACAATATTAGCCATCCAAGCACCTAAAGGTACCCAGAGAAGCCCATCTTTGGCATATTTATCACCGGCAATGGTCAGTACATACAGGAAAATAAAGAAGACGATGGCTATCAGGACGGGCACTCCAAAGCCCCCTTTTTTAATAATGGCTCCCATCGAAGCGCCGATGAGAAACATTACAAAAATTGAAATCGATTGCGTGAATTTATGATGTGATTCTAACTGGTATTTCCAGACATTTTTTTCTTTCTCAGTCAGATAGGTCACGTTGGAGGTCGCATACGACAAAATATTCTGGGCTGAGTTGAGTGCTAGTTGTGCTAGTTCCGGCCGGGCAATCTGGTGCTTCCTTAGTAGGGAATCAACCCATTTCCCATCCATTACCTTTTTTTTGTGTACCGTCCCATCCGATTTAAACTGATAGCTGTAATATTGCCGGGATGTACTGGCAACATTCAGGCTGGTACTTGTATAATCTTTTCGTAGTGAATCGGTCAGGTCCGATAGTTCCTTTAGATTTTTCATGTACTCATGATACTCGAACTGGTTTTCGTCGGTCCGCTTGATACCGAATGATTCCAGGCTAATTACCAGCCGATAATCTTTAAAGCCATTTCGCATAAATTGCCCCCCTCGCACCAGCGACCCTCCGCTGGCGTAACTCACGGTGCTATTATCCGAATATTCCTGGTAATCGTTACCATTGAACAGTTCAAAAACGAGGTATGTACGGTCTTTATCCGTATACATACGTCCCGAATCAGCCAGAATAATCTCGCGGTTGCCCGATTCAAGCCCACTCATGGGATGTTTATAAATGACCAGGCCTTTCAGCAAATCGCCATTTTGGCTATCCTTAGCCCCTTTAATCTTGTGGTCTACTTTGATGCTATAGCCAGGAAGATCGTTGTAAAATATTCCTTCTTTAAGGTTTAAGGCGGCTTTTGCTGTTTTAATATCGTACAGCAAACTGTAGCCTTTCAAGTTTGCCCAGGGCGACACCGAATTATTAAACCAGAATGAAAAAATGCTAATGCCTATGGCCACGATTAGCAAAGGGCGCATAGCTCTTGTCAGCGAGATGCCAGCGCTTTTTAAGGCCGTCAATTCAAAAAACTCACCCAGGTTGCCAAATGTCATAAGGGACGAGAGCAACACGGCTAAAGGCAATGCTGTCGGAATTGTCAACAGTGCAAAGTAGAAAAGTAACCGGGCAAAGGTAGCCAGATCAAGGTCTTTCGATACGAAATCATCAATATAAAACATCAGCAGCCGCATCAGAAAGATAAAGATGACGACGGCCAGGGTCAAAAAAAACGGCCCCCAAAATGAGCCGAGTATTAGTTTATCAACCTTTTTCATTCAACTGTTCAATGCACAATGAAAAATGGATAATGGTATAACGACTAGATATACACACACTATACATTCGGATCCGCCCGTGCGGTTCATTTTCCATTATTCATTAACATAATTTAACTGCCAACAATTTCTCGGAGCTTTTCCATCAGGCCGTCCCAAAGGTCTTTCAGTTCTTCTTCATCGGTTGTGCTGGAGTAATCAGTAATGCGTAAAAATGTCGATTGAGTCAATTCGCTCTGGTCGACCCGGAAGTCTACATAATTATTATCGGAGCCTTCATCGTCTGTATCCAGAAACTCGAAGCGCACTCCCTTATTCTGCCGCATCGACACCTGCCTGGCTATATGGCTTTCGTTATCCCATTGGAAATCGAACCGCTGTTCTGGCATGGTATTAACTTTGGTAGCAAACCACTGCGACAGGCCAGATGCTGTGCTAATGTAGGGGAACAGCATTTTTGGGGAGGCCCGGAGTTCATACTCGGCCACGAATTTATATTTCTCCATAATATTTTACCATAGAAAAGGGGTCGTTGGCAAAGGTAAACGATTTTTTTTGCGAAAGTCAACGTCCTTTTTTGCATTAAGTCAATTTTTCCTTACTTTTGTGGCATCAAATTCGGCGGGGTAGCTCAGATGGTTAGAGCGTAGGATTCATAACCCTAAGGTCGGCAGTTCGATCCTGCTCCCCGCTACGAATCTTGTTCTTAGCACGAATGATGGACCCGCCTTCAAAGCGGGTCTTTTATGTTAACAGCCTAGCCATCATCCTTTCTTTTTTGAAACAGGGCTGTGTCGGCTGACCCCAGTTACATGCTTACTCCAAGATAATCCACAACTTTTGACTTTGATTCCTATATCATCCGAAATGAAAGTTTCGTATTAGTCGATCAGTGCTTTTTCGATACCGAACAAGCCCAGTTGCACCTATTCGTCATTATAGGCATTAAACTTTCTTTTTACCAATCGGTTTCGCTATTACAGTTATTAACGTAGAGCTTATAAAGTGTTAGCTCAGCTTTTAAGCTGTAACCGATTATGTTCAGTATGATGCAGCAAATCGACACATTGGAAACAAACGTTTCTCAACCGTCTCCATTAGCCCCGATTGCGGCTTACCTACTCGCCAAACGGGAAATTATTTTTAACACCTGGAGGACACGGATTGAAAACGATCGGCTGGCAATGCCCACAGCAGCCACGCTGGCCCGCGACGAATTTAACGATCAGATTCCTCTGATTCTCGATGTACTGGATTGCCGACTACTCGGTCGGCCGGAGAAATGGTCGCCTTTTGAGAAAGCCAAAGAACATGGATTACATCGCTGGCAAAAAGGCTATTCTCTTACCGAACTACTACAGGAACTGGCCCATCTGCACCAGCTTCTGGTATATGAGCTGGAGCTATTCGTCTCAACTTCCACAACAATAGCGTCCATTGCCCTAACTCAGGCTTTTGGGCATATCAATACGCTCATGCTGGAAGTTATTCGGGGTAGTACAGTACAGTTTGACGAATTACAACGGCAGGAAGCCTCCCAGCGTGCAGCCAAACTCCAACAGGCGTTAGCGTCACTCAGTGAGTTAAGCCAGCAACGGGGCGAATTACTTCGAACAGCCACCCATGATCTTCGTAGTTATTACGGTCTGATACGCAATGCCGCCTGGCTTCTTGACCAGCCCGGAACGGAAGAAGAACAAGCCCAATGGCGAGGCATGTGGCAGCGAAATTTAGATAATGCGGCAACGTTACTGACCGAGTTGATGGACCTGGCCCGTTTGGAAGCTGGTCAGGAGACGATGCAACTGGAATCATTCGATGCAGGTGAATTGCTGCGTCAGATTGCTCAGAGTGTACAACCCATTGTTCAACAGCACCAGATAAATCTGGAGTGGGCAGGGCCTGATACGCTGCTGGTAGAAGGGGATAAAATAAAAGTACAGCGTATCATTCATAACCTGCTCATCAATGCCCTCCATCACACGCCAACTGGTTTAATTACTCTGAGCTGGAGCAGGGAGGACAACTTTCGCTGGGTCATAAGCATACAAGATACTGGCCCTGGATTACCACCCGATGTGGTTCAGGAACTGGGTCAGTATCTCATGCCAACAGCCGATTCTACGGCCGTATTTCAGAGTCCACCAACTGATGGTTTATTTATTGCCAGTAACCGGAAAGAACAGAGCGTATCTTCCCCAACGCAATCCAAGGGAGAAGGCATTGGCCTCATGATTGTGAAACGCCTTTGCGAATTACTGCATGCCACTATGGACATCGAAACAAAGCCAGACGTTGGTACAATCTTCCGGATTATTTTCCCGATGCATTATCCGAAGAGCCAATAGATTATTACGAAACGAACAGCTTTTTGCAGTAGGCTGGTGGCGTAATACTACTTTGAGCTTACCAGATCCAGCCGATCCGGTTTTGATCCTGGTTGTCAGGCCAACGGGATAAGGGCCCAGCGACGGATTCGTATCCTTATCCGTTAACGTAATACTAAACCCAATTTCCAATAACGATGTATTTTCACGAATCCGGATGTCTGCCCATTCTTAATTTGGCTGCGATTTACGCAACAACATTGTAAATAAAAACAATTGGCTTAAAAGCTTTATTTTGTAATCGTGGTCAGGACATATTAATCTTGAAGACAAACCTCAACCCCTAAAAAGGGGAAGCCGCTCCGAAAATCTGAGCGGTTTCCCTCCCACGTTCCCTTAAGCTTAATGCAGAATATCGAACACCAATTCCCGAAGAATATCCCGTTCACTCATCGTTGGGGCGTCAATGCCCTTGCTCTGCGCATCGGCCCGTCGGATGGCGTTGATCACGGAAGCCACTTTAGCAAGGGGAAAGGTTCGGGCCGCTGACAGATAATCTTTCACAAAAAATGGATTGACACCCAGCAGGGAGGCCAGCCCTTTATCCGTCTGATCCTTTGACGCCTGAACCATCAACACTTTGCTGAAATAACCAAACAACTGCGCCAGAATCACGACCAGGGGATTATCTTTCGGATTGTGCCCAAAATAATCGACGATCTGATTGGCTTTTACTACGTCGCGCTGGGCAAGCGCTTTCTGGAGTTCAAAGACATTATATTCCTTGCTAATACCAACCAGTCGCTCGACAGTAGCTGCCGAAATCTCTTCGCCAACGTGCAGGTTGATCATCATTTTGTCGATCTCACCTGCCATCCGTTTCAGGTCGTTACCGATATGATCGGCCAGGAGCTGACAGGCTTTAGGGCTTATCTTGGCCCCCTGTTCACGACAGTACTCTCCCACCCAATCGGGCACTTTGTTGTCGTATAATTTCTTTACGCCCAGCAGTTTACCTTTGGAGCCGAAGGCTTTTACCCACGACTTACGCTCATCGAGACCGGGTTTCCCATCTTCTTTTACATAACACAACATCAGAATGGTACTTGGCAACGGGTTAAGCGCATAATCTTCCAGCAAGGTCTGTGCTGACTTATCACCCAACCCACCCATTTGCTGGGCTTCCTTCACCAGTACCAACTGGCGCTCGGCCATAAACGGATAACGACGGGCGTAATTCAGCACGGCCCCCACATCGGTATCTTTACCAAACAACACGAACTGATTGAACCCCCGCTCGGCAACCGGAACGGCTACTTTTTCGAGTTCGTCGGCAATTCGATCGATATAATACGGCTCGTCGCCATGAATGAGGTAAACGGGCGCAATCCGCTTGTTGCGGATGTCTTTTAATAGGGTATCAACGGCAGCAATCAATCTGTACTAAACGTTATGGTTCGTGATGTATTCGCCCAACTGGAAGCAGACCATCCGACAAAATTAAGGGTTTAAGCCGTTAACCGATACGCCTGCCTGAGGTATTAATCGAATGATCGCTATAAACACCTAGTCTTTCATGGAACCGCTCACCGACGAATCAGTACACCCGGATAAACCCCGGTACTTTTCTGATCTTTATAGACCAGCCGACCAGCTACCCAAACGGCTTCAACTCCGGTAGATAGGGCTTTATTATCGCCAATACGGGCGTTATCCTGTACGGTGTCGGGGTTAAGTAGAACCAGGTCGGCATAATAGCCCGGCGCAATTACACCCCTGTTTTTCAGCCCCAGATGTTCGGCGGTCAGGCTGGTCATTTTCTGAATGGCTGTTTCTATTGGCATTAGTTTCTGCTCACGAACATACCGACCTAGCACCCGGGTAAATGCCCCGTACCCCCGTGGGTGCCCATCATTGGCCCCGTCGGAACAGATATTGGTATGCGGCCAGGCCAGAAAGCGTTTGACATCAACATCGTCCATCGATTTACCCATAATCCCTTCTATACCGCCCGCTTCCGGATTTTTCTCCGAAAAAGCAGCTGCCTCCGCCACGAGTCCCATCAGGGTTTGAGCGGGGCTTTGCTGCCGCATCTGGGCCACTTCACCAACGGTTTTTCCGGCATATGTCGGGTTCGCAGCAAACCGGACCAGTACCGACTGCGAGGGATCGAACAGTTGATTGACGGCAAATTCAGCACTCGCCAGGTTGGTATAATCCCGTTTTGGGAATAAAACCCGCAAGGTCGACATCCAATACTCATACGGATAACAATCGGCGGTAATGTCGATGCCTTCTGAACGTGCCCGTTCGAGTTGGGCCAGTAGGCGTGTCGACAGGCCCCAGTTGTTCCGAAGAGCTATTTTCAGGTGCGAAATCTGTACCGGCATTTTTGTAGCCCGGCCAATCTCGATGATCTCATCTATGGCATCGTCCATCATCGCATCTTCACTCCGAATATGACTGATATACCGTCCACCGGAATCCGCAGCGACCTGCGCCAGTTGAATGACTTCGTTCCGATTCGAGAAAAACGCAGCTTCGTATTCCAGCCCGCTCGATAAACCCAGCGATCCCTTACCCATTTCGGTCTGTAACAACGCTTTCATCCGATCAACCTCATCAGGTTTAGCGGTTCTATAGAGGCCATTAACACCCATACTCTTTTGCCGGAGCATAGCGTGCCCCGTATAACTCGCTACATTAATGGCGGATGGCTGACGTTGCATACGACTCTGTAACGTATCCATCCAGTAGCCACCGCCATCCTGCCCGATGACAATGGTTGTAATCCCCTGATTCAACGCTGGAATCGCATCGGGTTTCGTACTGACATCGTGATGACTATGACTGTCGATAAAGCCCGGAGCCAATACCAGCCCACGCCCATCTGTCACGGACTCGGTCGGAAATGCCGTTAACTCCCCCACTTCCCAGATTCGATCGCCCCGCATCCGGACAGCCGCATTCCGGCTTGCTGTGCCCGTACCATCAATCAGCCGAATGTTCGAAATAAGCTGCGTTTGCGGCAACTGAACAGGCTTCCCTTCCAGAATTTCACGGGCAATACGGCCAGCCGCATTGGACCCGTTTGTCAGCACAATCAGTGTTTGTTTTTTATCAACATATCGCAGGATCAATGTCCGAAAGCCAACCCAACTCCCCGTATGCATCAGTACCTTGCCATCATCTTCAATCATCCAGCCAAACCCGTAGGGATATGTGGAACCATCATTCAGTTTGACGGGGGTAAATGCCTCCTGTAAGGTACTGACCTTGACGAGTTTTTCTGTGTACAGTGCCTGACTCCAGACCAGCAGATCCTCCGCCGACGAATACACATTCCCATCGCCCACGACTCCATCCAACCGAATCAAGTCGTCTGGAACATTCCTGCCATTCTCCCGCCGAAATCCGTACACTCGATTACGGGGAATAGTGCTGCTCTTGTGATAATAGATGTACGTATTCTTGAGCTTGAGTGGCCGGACAATTGCCTGGTTGAAAAACGTTTCGATGGGCATTCCACTTACTTTGGTAACGATAGCCCCCAGTAGTACATAACCCGTATTGCAGTATTCCCAGCGGTCGCCGGGTTGAAAAAGCAGTGGGGGTTGGTATTGATGCAGTAACTGAACCAGCCCGTCGTTGGTCAGCGTATCGAGTGGCCCCAGGTATTTTTGCGCGAGATCGAAGTATTCGGGCAAACCGGATGTATGGTTCAATAAATCCCGGACCGAAATGCCTGAGTATGGAAAATCGGGCAGATAGGTCTGGACACTTTCATCGTACATCAGCTTTCCCCGCTCCTGCAACTGCATGATCATCATGGCAATAAACTGCTTCGATACCGAAGCCAGGTTGAAGGCCGAGCTGACTGTCAGCGGTTCAGCGGTTTCGCTATTGGCCACGCCCAACGCCTTTTTGTAACGAATTTTTCCCTGTTCCGCCACCACGACGACCCCATTGAACATAGCCCGCTCCTGGAGTTTAGTTAAAGCGGAATCGAGCGTTTTTAATCGGTTGTTTGTTTGCGAAGTTGTCTTTTGGGCCAGGCTGGGGATGGATATAAGAAAAATCTGGGCGAGTAGGCAGAAACGGTAGAACGTACGCATGAGCTATTTAAAAAAGAAGTAGGCCAATATAATCGCATACGTGCAATATATTTGGCAATTGATAGGATTTGCTTTCAAAAAGTTTGTTAATTTCTGTATGAACAACCGAGCTATACTGCTCACAGATGGATTGCTGAGTACCCCAAATGCCAAGACCGCGCATGGCCTGATTCGTGGAACTGAACGGTATACCGTAGTGGGCGTAGTCGATGCGCCAACGGCTGGTCAGGATGCAGGTGCCGTTCTGGACGGGCACCCGCGCAACATACCAGTAGTTGAATCAGTCGATGAGGCTGTAACTCAGCTTTCCCCTGTTACGTATGCCATCGTTGCCATTGCGACCAATGGTGGCGTTTTACCCTCTTCTATGCTCAACGACATCCGGCAATGCCTTGAACGGGGGCTGTCGATTGTCAATGGGCTGCATGAATTTTTGACCGATAAACCCGAATTCGTTGCCTTAGCGCAGCAGCAGGGAGTTGAACTCATTGATGTACGACGTCCCAAGCCCCGACACGAGCTTCATTTCTGGACCGGAGCGGTACGACAAATACCAGCTCCCATCATTGCCGTGATGGGCACCGACTGCGCCCTCGGTAAGCGAACCACCGCCCGATTAATCCGGGAAGCCTGCGAACGACATGGCTTAAACGCTCAGATGATTTATACGGGGCAGACGGGCTGGCTACAGGGTGGGAAGTACGGCTTCGTCTTCGACTCGACACTCAATGATTTTGTATCGGGCGAACTGGAACACGCCCTCGTCTCCTGCTGGCAGGAGACCGGAGCCGATGTGCTGCTGATCGAAGGGCAGGCAGCTCTCCGAAATCCAAGCGGCCCCTGCGGGTCCGAGTTTCTGGTATCGGGCAATGCACGGTATGTGGTACTGGTACACGCGCCCAAACGTACCTATTACGATCATGATCCCGCCTGGGGAGAAATCCCTTCCATCGAGTCGGAGATAGCGCTGGTTCGTGCCTATAACTCAACGGTGATTGCGGTAGCGCTCAATACAGAAGATTGTACCGAGGAAGAGGCTTATCAGTATCAAAAAGACTATCAGAATCGGCTGGGAATTCCAATCCTACTGCCTTTGCAGGACGGCGTCGACGCCATTATTCCTGTTATAAAGTCTTTATAAAACATAATCCCAATCTCTATGCTAGTTCGGTGTTGGGGCTAATTCGACTATCATGCGTATCAAATCTATTCGGGCCTACCTGAAAAACCTGGCGTTGACTAAGCCGTACACCATTGCTTACCAGACCACTACGGACGTGGAGAATGTGTTTCTGGAAATCGAACTCGACAACGGCATCGTTGGCATTGGTGCGGCCAATCCATCGCCCGATGTAGTAGGCGAGTCGCCGGCGCAAGCCCTCCACAATTTACAGGGCGAGTGGGCTTTGGGGCTGGTTGGCAAAGACATACGTCTGTTCATAAATTTGATCGAACAGGCACAGAATCAATTTCCGAAGGCCCCCGGTACGCTGGCAGCTCTGGATATTGCCCTGCACGATGCGTTCGGTCAATATCTGGATGTGCCGATTGTACAATTTTACGGACAGAAGATTCAAGCATTGCCAACCTCGGTAACCATCGGCATTATGAACGTAGCCGATACACTCGCCGAAGCAGCCGACTATTACCGACAAGGCTTTCGAGTGCTCAAAGTAAAAACAGGTCTCGATGTTGACCAGGACATTGAACGTATTCTGAAACTACGGGAACGCTATCCTCATCCGTTTACGATTCGCGTGGATGCCAACCAGGGCTATTCACTGGCCGATTTACAAACATTTTATCGGGAAACGGCACAGGCTGCTGTCGAACTTATTGAGCAACCCCTACCGGTTGGTCAGGAACATGAGTTGTTAACCATGCCAGCCTCCCTACGTCAGAGCTTAGCTGCTGATGAATCGCTAAAAGGTCCTGAAGCCGCCTTGACGCTCACCCATCAGCCACAACCGTTCGGTATTTATAACATCAAGTTGATGAAATGTGGTGGCATTCGTTCGGCTTTGGCCATCGCCACCATCGCCGAACCTGCTGGCATTTCACTATTTTGGGGATGCAACGACGAAAGTCGAGTCAGTATCGCAGCAGCTTTACACGCAGCATTTGCCTGCCCGCACACCCGGTATATCGACCTTGATGGTAGTTTCGACCTGGCCGAAGATGTTGTTTCGGACGGCTTTATGGTTGAGGATGGATTCATGCGACCAACTGGTGGCAGCGGTCTTGGACTGGCAAAATTGTAAACCCCGTTATTTATGCTTCCTTATTTCCCGTTCGGTCACCGATTTAACGATAAGATGGGCACTGCTCCCGTGTCGGAATCCGACCGATTGCTGGAAATAGATCCACTGTATTCCTCAGAAATTGGTTTGAAACGCCAGTTGCTGGCCGAATTACCCACCTATTATTTTCAGGCACTATCCGGTTATGAATCGGCTCAATGGGAAGCGCTTGAATGGATGCTTCACAAGCTGGCGGAAGCATATCCTGAGCAGTTTTCGCTAACTAAGCAGGGCAACCAGTGGCATTGGGTCAATCGTATATTGGCCGAGGAAACTACGTTCAGGTATGGGAATGAGAACTCTCTTCCAAATGCGCCACTCGACTGGGTTGGCCGTCAGGTTCAGGAAGACGTGTTGCTTCTATCGGGCCAAGAAGGACGATTAGTAGCGGGCCTGCTCTGTTTTGCCAATGACTGGAGTTTGGACGAAAAAATTGGGCTTCCGTTCTGGCAGATTCACGCACCAATCAACCCTATTGTTGAACCGATGATGCGTTCGGCCGGAGCCTTTATGCAGCGGCTACCAGCCGGTAAATCCTTCTGGCGGGCCAACTGGAGCGTTAAAGTAAGCAATCAGTTGGATAGGAGCACCCGGCATTTGCCTATCCTGACCCAACAATTGAACGACCGCCTGCCCCAACTGACCATCGATACCATCGGCGATCTGCTATACTTACGCGTTGAACGGCAAACCCTGACCCGACTGCCCAAATCCGGGGTTATTCTGTTTACCATTCATACGTACCAAAGCCGCCTGGCCGACGAAGCAGCCGACCCTAACCGGGCTGCCCGTATGGTACAGGTTTTCAGCACTACACCGCCAGCGATGATTGATTACAAGAGTATGACCCATTTTTTACCTGCCCTGCTGAATTATTTAAGGGATAAAGCCAGAGCGATCAACGTGAATCCACTATCCTAATTTGTATGCAACATCTCGCACGAACACTCGACACGCGCTCGGCCATATTACTGGTGGTCAGCGGAATTATCGGCTCTGGTGTTTTTAAGAAAGTAGCCCCTATGGCGGCCGAATTAGGATCGCCTTTGCTGGTCGTAGCGTGCTGGATTGCTGCCGGTTTGGTTAGTCTGGCCGGAGCGCTTACCTATGCTGAAATAGCCGGTATGTTTCCGCAATCGGGTGGTGAGTATGTCTATTTCAAAAAAGTGTATGGGAAGCTATTTGCATTTCTGTATGGCTGGGGGGCTTTCACCGTCATGCGAACGGCTACCATTGCCGCTCTGGCACACATTTTTGGCCAGTCGCTCGTTTCGCTGATTAATATTCCTGACGAATTCGTAGAGTTAGCGGTTAAAAGCGTGGCCACGCTGCTTATCCTGCTGCTAAGTTTTATCAATTACCGGGGTATTACCGTAGCTGAAGGCCTTAGTCGCATCCTTATCTACCTTATCTTCATAGCAGTAGTCGTTATCGCCATCCTGGGATTTCAGGCAAAGTCGGGTAGTTTATCGAACCTACTCCACGCCATGCCTCATCAGGATTCGACCGCCTATGGTAGCTTGCTCGGTTCGCTGGTGGTCGCTTCGCTCGGTGCTTTCTGGGGATACGAAGGCTGGAATCAAATCGGCTATATCGGCGAGGAAATCAAAAATCCACAGCGGAATCTGCCCATTGCGCTCAGCGTTGGCACCAGCATCGTTGTTATTATTTACGTACTGCTTAACATCGTGTATGTATACGTATTACCCATCGAAAAGCTGGTCCAACTAGCCAGTACACCGGGTAAAATTGCAGCTGTCGAAGTCGTGCGGGAAGCGGCTGGCCATATTGGGGCCGTCTTTATTTCGGTTCTAATCCTGGTAACCACCTCAAACTCGACCAATGCCTCCATTCTGATGCCTGCCCGAGTTTTTTACGCAATGGCGCGTGACGGCCTGTTCTTTAAAGCAGCCGCTACTATACATCCCCGCTATCAGACCCCTTCCGTGGCCATCATGCTTCAGTCTTTGTGGTCGCTGATTATGGTGTGGTCGGGCAGCTTTGATCAGTTAACGGATATGCTGGTCTTTGCCTCCTTTATTTTTTACGGGGCCACGGCGCTGGGTGTACTCATTTTACGCGCCAAACAGCCTGATTTAGAGCGTCCCTATCGGGTTATCGGCTACCCATTCGTACCCGCCTTTTTTTGCGTTTGCTGTGCATTGCTGGTCATTATGACCCTGATTAACCAACCACGCGAGGCATTTACAGGCCTTGGACTCATTGCTACCGGCCTCCCCTTCTACTGGTTCTGGCGGAAACAAACATTTTGAGGTTTACGGTGGACTGACGTGATAGCCATTTTGTGCGACAGCCCACCGTAAACGTATACAAAAACCGAAAACCTATTCAATCACCGGATAGCCTTTGTCGATCCAATCGGTTTTAAGGTTTTTGGCGATGTTGAGCAATTTGTGATTCTTGAAACCCATTTCATTGAGCTTCGTAAAGGCCGGACGCACATTCGGGCAATTTTTGAACGGGCAACATCCACAGTAAATCACAATTGCCCGATTTTTCGATTCTTTACTCAATAGTTTTTCCAACTTCGCCAGATTCTCCGCTTCACTGGCGGGGCCAACACCTACCGACGTTTTAATCGTAGCCGCCGGACCTATACTGATGATCAAGGGTTGCTTGGTGTCAGGTGTGTTTATCGTAGCCGCCAGATCGGCGGGTTCCAGTAATTGGGCAGGCTGCCAGGGTTCCGCATATTTCCAGCTAACCTGGGCCAGTAGCAGACAAATCAGGGCAAGAGTCAGCCCCCCCCCCGAACGTTTGAGAATTGAATAGGAATGTCGGTATTTCATAGGTCGGCAAGTAATGTGGTTCGTATCAATTGAATTGTGGTAACAAAATCGGGCCAAAAGTTAGCAAAATGTTCGCCAATTTCGGTGTAATACCGCTCTAAATCCTCAATGGCCGTATCCAGACCCGACGGATAGGCGGTTCGACGAGATACGCCCTTAAGCGACCGATCGATGCCTTCCAGAAACTGGTAACTCGTCAGCCAGTCCTGCCGAATCATATACTCGGCCATCCGAGCGACGGGGGCTGGCAATCGATTTGTATGCATTTGGATGGTCTGGTAGAAATAGGCCACAAAGCCCGATAGAGGTTCACCCGTCAAGGTTAAAAAGTTAGCAGCCAGAAAATGGTCGAAGAAAATATCGACAGCCGCCCCAGCATATTTATGACAGCGTGGGTGCAGTAAATCCCGAACAGCCGCAACGGCCGGATGCTCATCGGTAAACGTGTCGATGGCCCGATGAAGCCGTACTCCGGCAATTTCGCCCGGTGTTAGCTGATGGCGCGGATTTTCGGGATCTCCTTTGATAAAATCGCCACTGAAATTTCCAATAATCAACTCCGTTTGTCGCCCCGACAGATACGCATGTGCCAGTATGTTCATGGCATGTCAGGCCCTACCGCCGTCAATTCACCCGATACATATCGCTCGACCGTTACCCCAAACCGACGCAGAAAATCAACGCCTTCGTCGGACCCGATCCCTTTATAGGCAGCATACGAGTTCAGGTATACCACCCGCGCAATTTTCATACTATAAATAATCCGGGCACAGGCAATGCAGGGCGACAATGTTACATAAATGGTTGCACCTTCAATTTCAGAACCGTTTTTAGCCGCGTATAAAATGGCATTCTGCTCGGCATGAAGCGCCAGGGAACACGACCCTTTCGAATCGCGGGGACATCCAACATCAGGAAATTCCTCATCGCAGTTATGTGTTCCGGCCGGGGGGCCATTATAGCCAATCGAAATAATCCGGGTGTCACGGGTGAGTACGGCCCCTACCTGCGCTTTGATACAATGTGATCGTTTCGCCAGATTAACGGCCAGATCCATAAAAATATCATCGAAGCGTGGACGAGCCGATTTCAGTTTGGCATGCAAAATAGCGTTGTCAATTGGTGGTTGCATTCGGTAAAGATACGGCATCGATCCACCAAATAACAGCAACAGACCTACTGATGGCCATTTTTCGACTGGGCCTATGTAACTGATATAGCAATTCTCTATCGGAAGGCATGATTTTTGCTACATATACAGACGCTGATCTATCGCCCAAACTACCCTTCATGAAACATTTCTCCCTGATTTTTTGGGGTTATTTCCTCGCCATTTCTGCTTTTTCCCAATCCATCGTTTACGTGACGCCTACGGGTGCTGGAGACCATTCGGGTAACGCCTGGGGCAATGCCCTTTCCGGTGTTCAACTACCGAACCGGGTCGCTACTGCCGATTCAGGAACTCAGTTCTGGATAGCTGCGGGCACCTACAAACCGACCACCACAACCGACCGAACAGCCTCATTCATCGTAACAAAGGGTATACGATTATATGGTGGTTTTAGTGGAAAAGAATCTAGTTTACTTGAACGTAACTATACCCAAAATGAAACAATTATATCAGGAGATATTGGCATAGCAAATTACATTGAAGACAATAGTTACACCTTGTTTTTAATACTACGAGCCGGCAACGAAGCAAGTGTTGACGGTTTCACAGTAAAAGATGGCTACCAAACAGAATCCATTTACTATAATAACTTAAACATTGGCTATGATGGAGGTAGTGGAATGGTCATATACAGTGATGGCTATTTAAATTGTAGTCCTTCAATAACTAATTGTCGATTTGTAAATAATTGCGCCAAACAATCCCCTAAATACTGGGGAATAAGGGGTGGAGCGATTTTAGTTATTGCAAAAAACAATGGATTATGTTTTCCTGTAATAAGCAGTTGCTATTTTAATAATAATAAGGCAGATGAAGGTGGCGGCATCTCTGTCGAAGCGCATACAACTGGCTTAGTAAGTACTACTATCACAAACTCGAAATTTGAAGGTAATTTAGCCACTAATGCAGGAGCTCTCGCATGCTTAACACCAATTACGCCTGAGACTGGATATTCCGAACAACTAGGCTCGGCTTCTGTTGTTATATCAAAATGTGTGTTTACTGGAAATCAAGGACGTTTTGGTGGTGCTATTACTAGTACTGTAAACTTATCTATCAATCAATCGGTATTTACCAATAATCTGGCATATAGTCATGGAGGGTGTATCGAGTCGTCTGGCAATACAGCAATTAACAATTGTGTGTTTGTAAATAATCAATCTTCAGAAGGAGGATCACTGGCTTATTCAGATAGGGGCCAACTCAGTTTTATCAACTGTACGCTTTACTCAAACGCTACTAAGCCAAATAGAGATCTGAATTCTTTATTGGAAGGGGGAGAATTTCAGATCAAGAACAGTATTATCACTGGTGAACCTGCAAGCTACACACTCATATCTAAACTTTGGTATAGCACCCTAGACCCAATATTAAGTACTTCCTACTCCCTTATACAGAACGGTTACCCAGGCATTGGCAACCTTAATTCTGACCCACTTTTTATCGATCCTGCCAATGGCAACTTCAGATTACAACCCACTAGCCCGGCTATAAATGCTGGTAGTCCTGACATAACCGACTTGTTGCCTACCGACATCGCAGGGAATCCACGAATACAGGGCAATCGGGTCGATATGGGTGCCTATGAATTTATCGGCTGTTCTATATGCCTACCGTTTATCATAAGCCGTATACGTTGATGTTGGGTAGCCTACGCATTCCCATAAACATCGTATTATTAGGGCATGGTTTACCCATCACCTGCTTATGAAATGACAACAGCTCGAATTGCACAAACCGTAACTTTACTGCTTGTTCTGCTTAGAAGCTCCTTTGGCCAAGCTAGCAAGCCCGATCACTCGGTGCCAACAAAACCGTTTGTGCTGGGCGTTATTCAGGAAATCCAGTCGACGCAGTTAGCCGAAAAGCGAACGCTAAACATTTACCTGCCCGAAGGTTATAATCCCAACGACACCATCCGCTATCCGGTTATCTACCTGCTCGATGGGTCGGCCGATGAAGATTTTATCCATGTCGTTGGACTTGTCCAGTTCAATACTTTTCCCTGGGTCAACCGCATGCCCAAAACCATCGTTGTAGGCATTGCCAATACAGACCGACGGCGGGATTTTACGTACCCAACCACGCAGGAAAAAGACAAACAACAGTATAAAACAGCCGGGCAATCGGCGAAATTTATCGCATTTCTGGGAACCGAATTACAACCGTACATCAACAAAACCTATAAAACGACCAACGCAAAAACCTTGATTGGTCAATCGCTTGGCGGACTACTCGCCACTGAAATAGTAACGAAAAAACCCTCTTTATTCACACAGTATATAATTATCAGCCCGAGTCTGTGGTGGGATAATGGGTCTTTACTCGAGCAAAAAACGGATGGGCTACAAGCTCAGTTGACGAAGCCCTTGGCTGTGTATATTGGTGTTGGGAAAGAAGGCCTGGGGCCCAGCGATATACCGCACGTTATGGAAGTAGATGCGAATCGATTGGCGGAGAAGTTAACCGCGATTAAAAACAAAAATATACGCGTGTATTTCGATTATCTACCTCAGGAAAACCACGCCACCATTACCCACCAGGCTATTTTTAATGCCTTCCGGCTCTTATACCCCCCTCCCGCTGACAAATAATTTTTTACTTTGTCAGCGGGAGCTTACTAACAAGTTTCAGGAAGCTATTTTTGCGTTCTTTACGACATGACCAGACTGAAAGCAGCCATCATTGGCGGAGGCAATATTGCCGACAAGAATCATATTCCAGCCCTTAAACACCTATCCGACCAGGTCGATCTGGTAGCCGTTTGTAGCCGCGATCTGGCCAAAGCTCGCGCACTAGCCGACTCGCATAACATCCCCCATGCGTTCAACGAGACGACAGAGCTGTACCAGCAGTGTGCTCCCGATATGGTGGTTATCTGTACGCCCAATTCCCTCCATCATCCGCAAACAATGGAGGCACTAGAACAGGGGTGCCACGTTTTTTGTGAAAAACCACCCGCGCTGCATGCGAAACATGCGCGCGAAATGGCCGATCTCGCCCAAAAAAAGGAACGAGTACTGGCCTATAATTTCCAGCTCCGGCAGGCTGGGGAATATGCGTTGTTGATGCGTTGTAAATCGGATGGTTTACTGGGCGATATTTACCATATTAAAGCGTCCTTTGTGCGTCGTCGGGGCATTCCGGGCTGGGGTTATTTTACCAACAAAGCGATGCAGGGGGGTGGCGCTCTGATAGACCTGGGCGTTCATGTTCTTGACCTGGCTCTTTATGCACTGGGGTATCCTTCGCCCGACCAGGTTGTCGGGAATACGTACGATTTTATTGGTAAGGCAGGCGGAAAAGGCTTATTGGGCCAGTGGAACCCCGATACGTTCGAGGTTGAAGATGCCGCAACAGCCTATCTGACGTTTCCGAACAAAGCCTCTATTATGCTATCGGCTTCATTCGCCCTGAACATGGAAGCCGAAAAAGAACGAAACCTGGAAGTATTTGGCTCCAAAGGTGGCGCAAAGCTGTTTCCGTTTTCACTGCATACCGAACTGGCTGGTGAACTAGCCGATGTACGATTTCCGTTTCTGGAAGACATCGATATTCAACTCCAAAACACCAAAGCGTTTCTGGATGCCTGTACCGGAAAACCATCCAACGTCTGTACGGCCAAGCAGGGCGCTATTTTACAGGAAATCGTTGAACGAATTTATCAGTCGGCAGAACGGTAAACCGTTACGGCAACCCGACTGATTGATCAGGCTCAACCTTGAAAAACGTATTTCGCCCCTTGTCTCTCCATATGTTAGATCTAATTATTGATGCACGCCCGGCCTCTTTAGGCAATGGATTCAATGTCCGGCGTATACTCCCCTACCGACTTCGACGGATGCTAGGGCCGTTTATTTTTATGGATCATGGAGGGCCAGTCAATTTTACGGCCGAGCAGGCTCCTGGCATGGATGTACTTCCTCATCCACACATTGGCTTGTCTACGGTGAGTTATCTGTTTGATGGGCAGGTTACCCACCGAGATAGCCTGGGTGTCGAACAGATCATCCGGCCCGGCGAAGTAAACTGGATGACAGCCGGACGAGGAATTGCCCATTCGGAGCGTTTTGAAGATCCGGTAACCTTGGCGGGTGGGCGACTGGAAATGATTCAGACGTGGGTGGCCCTACCCGAAACCCACGAAGAGGATACTCCAAGCTTCGAAAATTATCAGCCGCACGAACTCCCTATTTTCACAGATACAGGCGTTTGGTTGCGATTGATTGCCGGTGATGCCTTTGGGCTGACCAACCATGTTACTACCCATTCGCCCCTATTTTACGCCCATGTCGTTTTACAACCCGGTACTCCCTTTGGCTTACCTGTCGGTTATCCGGAGCGCGGGGCTTACGTAGCCAAAGGTACAGTAGAAGTAAATGGCCATCGGTACGGAGCCGGTCAATTGCTGGTATTTACGCGGGGCATCGATCCAGTGATAACGGCTATCGAACCCGCTACGATCATGCTACTGGGGGGCGAACCGCTGGGCGAACGATTTATTTGGTGGAACTTTGTTTCATCCCGGAAAGAGCGGATTGAACAGGCTAAAGCCGACTGGGAAGCTGGCCGAATCGCTTTGCCTCCCAACGACAACCAAGTATTTATTCCACTTCCACACGATCAGTCTAAACCGGCAGGCTCAGGAACGCCCCCTCCTCAGCCGTTATCATAAGCTCACCGTTTACTCCGTTGTTTCAATCGTTTTTCCAGACGGATGACATGTAGGGTAAGCTCTTCTATTTTCTGAAGCAGGATGGCATTCATCTGTACCAGATCAACCCCTTCTTTCTGAACGGTTTCGGCACTGGGCACCTCGGGTAAATGACCATGCTGGTGAATAAACCGCTCGGTTTGAGCCAGTGATCGAAGCCGGTAATTGCGTGCAAAGACACGATCGGCCCACTGATTTGGTGAGTTAATTTGTAGACGTGGGCGACCTAATACCACCTCGCCCGATGCATTGACGGTTAGAAAGTTATTAGTTGATACAACGGGCTTGTCTTGATCGGTAAGGGTCTCCAACCGTAGCCCCGACTCTCCATTTTTCTCACCGACTACATGTAGTCGGGCTGTTGGGGTAGATGTCCCTACGCCTACGTTGGCACCATTACC
This sequence comes from Spirosoma aerolatum, assembly GCF_002056795.1. NCBI lineage: Bacteria > Pseudomonadati > Bacteroidota > Cytophagia > Cytophagales > Cytophagaceae > Spirosoma > Spirosoma aerolatum. Next base: position 3,938,471 of record NZ_CP020104.1, read on the forward strand.
CAGCACAAGCGCATTGCTGGCACCAACCCGAGCTCCGTACCCAATAGCCGTGGCATTGTATAGAGGGATGTTACCGGCCAGTACGTCGGCTTCCGTTCCTAAAAACGTATTTCCCCGGCCCTGATCGTTTCGTCCTGTATTGTAGCCTAGAAAAACGTTATTGTCGGAGTTAAATGTAGCAGGACCAGCTCCTCGACCTACAATAGTGTTATTACTACCTGTTTGATTACCTCCTCCAGTACAGGCTCCAACAAATACATTGTTCAGCCCCGAGGTATTGGCTAACCCGGCGCATGACCCAATAAAGGTGTTGCCATCGGATATAGTCCCGAATCCAGCCTGACTACCGACAAAGGTGTTTGACGAAGCTGTAAGACTGGCGTAGCCCGAAGCAGTCCCTACAAATGTATTCTGGTTGCCCCCGCTAGCTACAAAACCGGCCGCCGAGCCTACAAATGTATTGGCCGATCCTGACACAGTACCGGAGCCGGCATCATAGCCAATAAACGTGTTATTAGTAGCGTTAAGCGAAAGAGCAGCCCCTGAATTACCGGCACCGACTACGGTATTGAAAGACCCAGTTGCAGAGCCACTTTGTACAGGTGAGTTTAGAATGACGGTAGTTTGGGCGTAGATCGATCCTGTGAAGAAACAATTGGCCAGGAAAACGTACAGATTGAGCTTCATGGTTTTGATGCGTTTCTAGTCATTCGATTAAATATGAGGAATGGTTGCTCCTGTCCGCTTTTGGGATATTGGGACTAGTATAGCCTTAGTGGATTTTCGGTTACTGCCACTCAATAAGCTCAGTACTAACACCAGACTACACGCCAGCGGAAACCAGTCTGGGTATTTCGTAAACACCGTCAACTTCGTATTGGTCATAAGGGTGACATTACTGGTTGCTTCCTGCTGGCGAGGCAATACGGAAATGACCTGCCCAAAAGGATCTACGTAGCCCGAATAGCCCTGATTGGAGCAACGGGCAATACTCCGGCGATTTTCGATGGCACGCAACTGTGAAAAAGCCAGCAACATACGTGGACCAGGACTATCATAAAACCATCCGTCGTTCATACTAAAAATCAGAAACTCACTCAGGCCATGGTCAGCTGATTTATTAGCCGTCTGATCGCTCCCTACCCGAACCAGACCAGCAATGGTCGACGGATAAAGCTGTTCCCAGCATATAGCTATAGCCACACTGCGGGGATTCTGTTTACGGTCATGAAATTGAAAGACAAAGGGAGCGTCACCCAGTATTATTGATGATTTATTAGGCCGAAGCCACCGGCCCGCCCAGTTCAGCAGGGTTGGCAATCGCTCGCCAAAGACAAGGCTTTTCTGCTTCCGATATACTTTTAGATCATTCGGCGTGAGATGCAACGGGGTGTATACCCGGCTAAGTTCGGGCGTAAATACGAACGCTTCGTTGTAATAATGATTGCTGTCGATCGGTGTCATCAAGCCCGTGGCAAACGGAACATTATAGTATGCTACGTATTGGCGCATGCCCGCAAACAGGGTTGAATCACGCAGTAGTGGTAAAGGGAAAGCCCCTTCAGGCGCCACTACCAGGTCGGGCTCTTGTTCAATAGCCTTTGTCCCCAGCCTGATAAGCCGTTGTATCTTTTGTCCATAATTGACTGGTTTTACCGGTGTATAAGGGTCCTCGTTCGTTTGTAACAAGCCAACGCGTACCGTACTGGGGTGTTTATCGATGACCAGCGTGGGCTGCCAGGACACCAGGGCACTGTAAACGATAGGTGCGGCCAGCCAGGCGCTGACACCTACTATCACTCGCCTGATTATTAACCGCTCCGATAGATCGGTGGACTGGTCAACGATTCGGGCAAGCAGCACATTCATACCGATAAGCCAGGCCAACAAACCCCATTGGCCCGTCAGATCTACGAACTGATTAAGAAACAATAGCCTAGCCTGTGTGTATACAGGGTTCCCAACAGCCAGATTTACATCACTAATGGCAAGCCATAGCCATTCCCATACTGTCCAGGACAGGGGCAACAACAACAGGGCCTTACGCCATCCAAATCGCTGCTGCAAGGAAAAATGAAGGGCCATGGGAATCCACAAAAACAAACTTTGGGTCAGGATAACCGTCGGCACAGCCCAGATTGATACATAACTGAGCCACCAGCAAACCAACGGGGGAATCACCACGAACAACGGCAGCGTAACCCGTACATGCTCGCCAAACGTCTGTACCGAACGCAGCCGCAATAAGACCGGCACCAGGGTAAACCAGGCAAACCAACCCGTTTCGAAGGTGAAGTTCGGCCAGGCTAGCCCGTACAACAGACCCGAGATAAGCCAGGCTGGTAAACGCTTGAGCATGTTCATCGGGGGCAATTGCAGGAATTACTGAACGATGGCGACAAACTGCGTGTGGCCACAATGGCCGAATAGGCCACTGTACTTAAGTCAGCACTCATTGTCGACGGGTTGTAGTTGTCGTAATTAGTGACAACCCAATAGCCTTCTTTCGTCACCCAGCCAATCTGTTGACCTGTTTCGGTGTCGATCAAATTACTGCTCGAGGGGGTAGCTCCTCCCGACGTATCGTAGGTGCGCAAACCGGTCCGGATGGTGTACCGCAGTGCCTGAAACGAGCCGTTAGGCGTATTTAAGGTACCAAACCCATCAAACGTCAGCGTGTCCGATTGGATCGTTTGCAGATCGTCGTCCGGATCATCGTAGAGTATCGTACTGGTAAAATTGTTACCCAGTTTAGCGGGTAGCTGGGAGAAGATCGACGCAGCCGAACTGGTTTCGTAGTCGTTACCTACTTTTCGATCCACTGAATAACCCAGAAAATTCACCGCCGAACCGCCGATCTGATATTGGCGATATCCAATGTAGGCTCGGTTGTTAGCCGTGAATTTAGTCGCGTTGGTTGCCCCGGCTATCCGCAAATTGGCAGGAATGCTGGCCGGAGTCACAAAATCCCGTCGGTCCACCTGATCGAGTTGATACGTCAGGTTGGCAGGCAAAGTCCAAGTCTGGGCATTGACCGGATCGGCCTTACCAATAACCATGTTTAGCGTGCTTTCCGGATCAGAACCGACGTAAGTAAGTAGTGTATTGCCAGGTTGGGCGAATGTATTGAAATCAGTGGCGGTGAGTTCAATAGCTCCGGCAGCCCCCAGTTTAGCCCGCCAGCGCGCTTCTGTACTGGATACGACATTGGCAAAGGCCAGGTCACTCGTCAGGTTTGTCCGCATACTGGCCCAAAGCGTTGCACCAGGCTGATGGTTTCGATCCTTGTTTAAGATATCCAATCCCGGAATCCCCTGCCAGTACTGTCGGAGCAGATTAAAGGTTTGCACTTCATTAGTTCGGCCAGATGAATTAGTAGTTACACAACTTGGGTTGCTGGCAACTGCCATACGGCAGACTGTCAGAATAAGGCATAGAAACAAGCGAAAGGGGCGCATGGCGAAGTCATTAGGAAGAAAGTGTCTTAAAAAAAAAGCTATCAACTAGGTCTATTGGCAGCTGCTGTATTCATAGGTGGGCATATCATAGCTCGTGCTGGTATACACAATTTTTTAGTAAGCACACCCATCCGGATTAGTTGGTGAAACGGCGGAACGGAGCTTACTCTGGGGTTGATAAGTTAGTAGGCTAATCAACAGCCAGTAGTTGTAAAGACATCAATTTCTTTTAGTTGACAGTGTACCTAATTGTGGAGTTGAGCTAAGGCAGGCCAGGCTCCTGCAAAGCCATTTTGTGTGGAAAAAATTATCTGGCACACAATTGTCTACCAGATAAGAAACTATTGGCAACCGCTATATTCATAGGATGTCGTTCCCGAATCATTGGCTAAACCGGTCGTCGTATACGTCCGTTTTGTAACCATACCACTCTGATTAGCTGTCCGTTGGTAAGTATAATCCGTCGTTTTAGTCAGGGTACCCGTGTAATTGCCAGTCATATCATACGGTGAATAGATTTCGACATGGTTGGGGGATGTATTTGGTAGTTTATAGGGCCCGGCGAATTGGAGATTTTCGGTCACCGATGAGGTGAAAGGATTGAGGTACTGATTCTTGAATTTGGTAATATGCGATCGTACGGCTACAAAATTACTGTAAACGGTTCGGCTCATAATCAGACCCTGACTGTCTTTCAGGTCGATTTGGGTGCAGTTGTTCTGACTATCGTAGGTAAAGGTTGAATTATAACCTTCATACAGTTTGTAGGCTGTTCCCGTATTCTGTACTTTTAGGTTACCGATCCGACCCGCTGCGTCGAACGTAACGCCATACTCCCCTAACACCGCCTGCGTAGCATCCACAAGTTGAATTTTGGTAAGCGTACTACCTGAGTAGACGTAGCGGAAGTTCAGGCCATTCAGATTTTGACTAATAATCTTCCCATCGGCGTCATACACATTCGAGTAGAGCGCCGTTTTGGACCCATTCTCATACGACTGAATGGACGTGATCAGGCCACGTGAATCGTAGGAAGGAACGTCGTAGCTCGTGCTGGAGTAAACGATTTTAGTAAGCACACAATCATCTGGATTGGTGGATAGGTTGGCTGGATCTGGCTCATTTTTAGATTGGCAAGCCAACAGGCTAATCAGCAGCACCAGCAAATTTGTAGCAATAAATTTCATCGGTTTGTTAAGGTTTTCCCGTTTGTATAGTAAGTCAATAGGGATTAGGCAAACCTATAAAAAAACGATGAGGGCTTTAAAAATACAGGGTGGACAAAAAGTGGACAATTTATTATATAGCTGACAAATAAGAGTTTACATCTTCCACATCTATTTTTTTCCGGAGTCGATACCGATTCTTTTTAATACTTTCGGCTGAAATACCTAACATAGCAGCCATCTGTCCGGCCGAGAAATGCAGACGAATCATACAGGCCATCTTCAATTCCGTATCGGTTAAGCTGGGGACTTGGCGGAGGAGTCGGTCAATAAACTCTGGATGTAGCTGCTCAAACTTTACCCGAAAATCATCCCATTGTGTATGGGTCAGCATACGAGCCCGATTTAACTGCTCAACTAGCTCATCACTATCCTGGATTTCTTTAAGTTTTAACTGATCCAATTCATTGCTGATCTGGTCGATAAAAGCATTTTTCTGAACCACAGAATCGGCAAAAAAAGTCAACTGCTCGGTGGCGGTCTCTAACTGTAGCATAGCCATTTTCTCCCGAGCTACCAGCAATTGATTATGGTTCCTCAATTGTTTACGCTGGAGATAAATCGCAACAATAATTAGTACTAGCAGAAACGCACCACCCACAATCAACCAACGCTGGTAAGTCAACTCCTGCTCCAGCCGTGCTTTAATCTGTTCGTTTTCTCTGGTTTTGAAGCGCACTTCCAGTTCGCTTATTTTTTGTCGATTCGCCTGGTTAGCTAATAATGTATCCAGAGAAAAATACGTTTTCTGATACTGATAAGCGGCCCGGTAGTTAGCTTGTTTTTCAGCCCATTGAGTCCGGATCAATGCCAGTTCCCGATTATAAAATAAGGAACCAATGGTAGGTAACAACGCTTCAGCCTGCCTGAAATAATCATCAGCTTCGCTAAAGCGATTCAGCCGGGTTAGAGCCGCGCCGATAATAGCAGCCGCCCGCATGATTTGTTCAGGCAATTTTCGAGAACTGGCCAGTGTAAGACCGCGCTCTGCAAACTGGATAGTTTGTTGGTATTTGCCCTGTTCTACCAGAATGCTGGCAGTATTCAGATAGATCCTAATGAGATTAACGGTATCCCGACGTGCATTGGCGGAACGTAATGCCAGATCAAAATACGTCAGCGACTCGTCGAACTGCCGGTTTTCTCCCAATCCCATCGCATAGCTTTGCTGAGCACGACAAATCAGACTGCTATCCCCAGATAGCACCGCATAATTAAGAGCAAATTTCCCATACTGTAGTGCTTTCGTTAAACTATGCTCAAACTGAAAGATTTGCACCAGATTAATATAAGCCTGATATAATTTTTTGTAGTCCTGATATTTTTTGAGTGTCTCAATAGCGCTAAACGTGAGCCGTGTAGCTTGTTTGGAATCCCCCCTTTCGCTGAGAAACCAGGCTAATTGAATCTGTATTTCGGCTCGTTCCAATGGTGAGTGCTGGCCTTTCAGCTTCAATGTATAAAAGTTGACCGAATCTTGCATAGCCGTCTGTGCCAACGTCTTCTGGCCAACTATAAACAGGCCCAGGAATAGGAAACATCTTATATGGGTACCAGAAATAGATGGAGGCACAGCAGGTCAGGAAAAGAATACGATCAATAATAAATGAATACATTTACTTTATTCAATAGGCCTAACGAAATAGATCCTATTGGTATGTATAATAAAAGTTATATAAAAAGTAGACCAAGATTTATTACAAGCACTCACAATAAACAAAATCCTGACTATCAACTAATTATTCATTACTTCAAATAAATATCAGCAAACTATATGTAGATAAAATTACCCGCCTATATCCGAAAATATACTCATAGATATATAGCCGCGATATTCTCTCAGACTGAACAAAACCATACTGAATCGCCTGTCTTCTTAAGTACAGACAGCTGCCAGGCTCAGCCAAAGAATAATTTATGTATTAAGCCATCTATCTAAAATGCAGTCGGAAGTGGTAATACACAAATACCCCTCCGGCCTAAGCTAGAGGGGTATTCAATGCATGTTAACAATAGCAATACTACTGCCTATGACTCGACTTATCACGCTTGACCAACTAGTTGCTCTGAATGCAACCATTCTGGCTTTGTAATCTTTACACGAGCCTTTAACTCGTTGAGCATAGCGTATAAACCATAGTATGTCCGGTTGATGTACAATCCATCCCGGTTGGCCCGTACCACTTTCGAATTGCGTAGCTCTTCCATTTTCGACAAATCTTCGGCAAACGCATACACTTTGTTGAAATACTCGTCGTCGCCGAAATCGAACCAATCGACCGCAAACGGCTTACCCAGCATCTCGATCATTTGCACAAATAGGTCGGAGTAAAACTTCCGTTCCGTTGGCGTGTCCTGCGGTACCAGAAAGCCCAGATTCAGGAACACCTGCTCGGCTACTGGCGGATCAAGTAGTTTATCCGGCCGAAGCAACTGGAAATAGTTATCGTAGAAATAATCGGGAATCACCTTCACACACCCAAAATCAATGACGCCCATCGTTCCATCAGCCCGCATCAGAAAATTACCGGGATGTGGGTCGGCATGAACCTGCCGAAGCGCATGAATCTGATGATCATAAAAATCCCACAGCAGTTGTCCAATGCGATCCCGGACTTCCTGCGATGGATTTGTCGCCAGAAACTCACGCAGATGTAATCCGTCAAGCCAGTCCATAGTTAATATACGTCGGCTCGACAGGTCTGGGTAGTACTTCGGAAACACCAACCCATCAATATGCGAACAGGCATTCGATATTTCGATACTTCGTCGAAGTTCGAGTTCGTAATCGGTCTCCTCCAGGAGTTTACTTTCCACCTCCTGCATGAAATAGTCGATCTGGCGTTCGTCCAGATTGAGTAACCGAACGGCCAGTGGCTTGGCAATTTTCAGATCAGAACTAACAGAATCGGCCACACCGGGGTATTGAATCTTAACGGCCAGCTTTTTCCCTTCTTTCCAGGCCTCATGTACCTGGCCAATACTAGCCGCATTGATGGCATTGATATTGAATGAATCGAACAACTGCGATGGCGATTTCCCGAAATAGGTCCGAAACGTCTTGATGACCAGTGGACCTGATAATGGTGGCGCCGAATATTGTGCCATCGTGAATTTATCCGAATACGCCACCGGTAACAAGCCACGATCCATACTCAGCATCTGCGCCATTTTCAGGGCTGACCCTTTCAATTCGCTCAGTGCTTCATATATATCAGCCGCGTTATCCTTGTGTAACTCCTCACGGGGCAATTCAGGATCAAGCAACTTTTTGCTGTAATGTTTTATATAATTCCCACCAACCTTTACTCCAGCCTTAACAAACTGTGTAGCACGGGCCACTTTGGTGGTAGGAACAGACGTTTGAGTTTTCATGTGGCGTTAATTTCGAATGATTGAGTGCTAGAATAATTGAATAGGCGAAGGCTGGCCATTTAATTCAGTCATTCTATCATTAAACATTCAATCATTTGTTCTGGTACATAAACTTGGCCAGATCGAACAGCGTATCCAGAGGAGATCGCCCAATCAGGTCAAAAGCGGTATTGACTGTCTTTTCGATGGCCGTATCGGTTTTTTCGAAGTTTTTGCTCACATCTCGAACCCAGAAATCAAGCAGATAAAGTGTCTGCCCCCAGAGGGCATCGGGGTAACGATCAGTAATAAACGGCCGAGGTTCAACTTCTTTACTTTCGCGACCTTCGGCCAGCAGATCACGAGCAAAGTCGAAGAATGCGTCTTTAAAGGGTTCTAATACGCGCGATTTCGGTTCGGGTCGCCACGCTCCTGGTCCCAGGCGACGGGTTGCATGCCCTTCACTCCGCAATCGACCAAAACTATAAACGACAAAGCTCCGCTGGGACTTCAGCAACTCAATCCAGGTGTAGTAGAAGGCCAGCAGCTTCTCACGAACGGAGTAACTTTGATAGGTTTGGTCGGCCTCCACAGTCGCTTTCGCTTCATTAAAAAAGGTAGTCCAGACATCGGCTTCGATTGCATCAAATGAAGCATATTCCTTGTAAAAGTCAGCTTCGGCAATCTTGAGTTTTTTCACAAACTGGAAAACGGAGGTGGGCTGTTTTCCAGTTTCCAGGACGTACTCGGTGTACGCCTTGCGGATTTTTTCGAGCGTTTCCATATACTTCTGCAACGGTCTGTCGATCAGAAAAGTTTGTCTGCTCACTCACAAAAATGCTGGACAAATCACCATTTTCATCGTAAATTTATCCCGTACTTATCCTCTTGCTAATCTTCATGAACACACGCCTTTTTTGTTTGCTCCTGACGCTTTTTACTGGATTTGGCTTCTCTATACAGGCTCAGTCGTCGTATGAGATTACAACCGATCAACCAGCTCAATTCAATGGCATTGAATACGGGTATGCAATCCGTAACGAAAGTAAAAAAGAGGTGGGCAGCAAAGGGACGTTTAATCGGTATGAACTAACTGTTTACGTAACGAACAAAAGTGGCTGTACCCGACTATTTTTTCCCCGGCAAACTACATTTGGTTTACAGGATCAGGACTTACTGGCCAATTTCGACTGTGTTAACGCAACGGGTGCCCGATTGACCTCAAAAACGACTACTGTTCGTGCCCGGCCATTCTCGGTTCCGTATTCGACAAGTACGAAAAACGCTGAAGGTAAAGTGGTCACAACGACCATTCAGGTGCAGGCTGGCCACATGCTCGAAAATGGCGAAACCGTTTCCAATAACATCATTGTACTATTGCCCGAAGGCGAACAACCTCAGATGCGTGTTCGGGTTCAGGCCACTGAGACCTCATTGGGGCGTAACTCGTATGTTCGTTAGTATAGATTTATGTACTCCTATTTCATTTTTCTCGAACTTCGCCGTTCTAATTACTTATCGTGTTAAATCCAATCGTAACTATGAACGTATCAGTTCAGTGTCGAATTCTGCGTAGTCTATGCCTTTATGGCAGCCTATTAATAAGTTTGCAGAGCTTTGGTCAATATGGCGGCTATGGTGGATACGGCGGCTATGGTAGTATGGGACGCCGGATGGGCGGTAACTTTAGCCAGGACATGACGGCTACCTCGCGGTCCAATATTCCAAACATTGCGGGCGAACTGGCTCAACGGGAAACGAAGTGGATCAAGGAAAACCTTTCGCCTACCAAAGACCAGCTAAAAGCAATTAAACAACTCAATACCGAATACGGTAACCAGCAGCAATCAGCCATTAAGGATATTATTGGCACCAGTGGCAAACCGACTCCAGAGAGCCGTAAACAGATTGAAGACATGATGCTTATGCTCAATGAAGAGAAGGAAGATAAGCTTAAAGGCATTCTAACACCCGAGCAATGGAGCTTGTATCAGTCGAAAAAGCCTGAAATGCAGAAAGCCGTTGGCGGCTGGCGTCCTTCTGCTCCTAAAGGCACAACCACCCAATCAGATTCGACAGGTACTCCAAAACAATAATCGTGAAAGCAAAACGGTCAGAAAACTAAGTTCTGACCGTTTTGATGAGCACTATACAAGTTTCGTCTTTATTACTCTAAATCAACCACATAAGCCCCCATCTGCCGAACCGAAAAGCAAGTAATTCCCCGTTGGCGGGCATCAGCTAATAGCTTGTCGGTCAAAGGCGTTCGGTTTGAATCATCGAAGATAATATGCCTGGCCACTACTCGCCCATTTAGCTCATCCCACTCCCGCAACGCATTCCGTCGAATAATCAGGTAATCGACCACAGCAGGTAATCGCCAGTGAGAGCGCCCGTTAACTTTATTCGCCAGTAGAATCGTCTTGCCATGCCATACACAAAGGGCCCAATCACGCGACTGATGAAGGCCCGGCATCGAACCTAACGCATCGACAGGCGTACCACTTCGGTTCAGATAAGCCTTTTTCATACTTAAAACGCCCCACTGGCCAAAGGTGTTTTTCAGGTAGAAATCATACGAACGTGCATCGGTACTGTCCAGATCGGTCAGCAGTGTGCTTTGTCGTCCACTCGTCAGACTGACAGCCGTATGGTGCGGTAAAAAATGAACAGCCAACTTCTCCTGATTAGCCTGCTCCGTAATTTCGGCAATAAGTACGACTGCCAATGCTATCGAAGCGAAGCAGGTTGCCCACAAATACGTCCGATTACGTGTTAGCAATAAAGCCGCCCCACAAAAAATAATCCCGTACGTTAGCATCAGAGCGGCTGGTGACAACCAAAGTCCATCCCAGGACGCCCCCGGCAGTGTACTAGTTAACTGAACCGCTTCATTCAGCAACCAAGCAGCTTTTTGAAGCAACCATCCCACTACACTGTTCAAGTACGGCACCCAACTCAAAGCCAGGCAAAGCATTGCCAATGGCAGCAGGATTTCTGACATGATAATCACAACCGGATTGGCTAGTAAAAAATAGGTTGGAAACTGGTGAAAGTAAAAGACCCCGAGTGGAAACGTAATCAGTTGCGCCACCAACGCCACCGCTGTCAGTTCCCAAAGCCGATTTGCCCATGTACTCCGAAACGTAACCGATTGATAAAGCGACGATTGCCAGGCTCCGATGCCAGCCACGGCCAGGTAAGACAACTGAAAGCCAGCCGAAAATAGCGCGTAAGGGTCAAAACATAGAATAAAAAAGGCAGAAGCACCTAGCGTATTCGGCAATAGCTGTTGACGACCTAAAGCGTTGGCTACTATTACCATCGAAAACATCCCAGCCGAACGGAGTACCGGTGGCGAAAAGCCCGTTACAAGGGCATAAAACCACAATATGGTCAATTGCAGGACCGCCATCATAATTTTCCCGCCCTTTCGTTTTGCCAGGAAGCCCAGTAAAAACGTCAGCACTTGAAACAGGATGCCTACATGCAGCCCCGAAACAGACAATATATGTACAGCCCCTGCCGCCGAATACGCTTGGTACTGTTCTGTATCCAGATCGTCACGAACGCCCAGTATCATAGCGTTTACAACTCCAAATTCAGGTCGGGTTCCAATCTGATGGGTCAGTGCGCTGTGGGCCCATCGGTTAACCTGAGTGGCTAGCTGGATAACAGGGTTAGGTGGATCAACCGCCAAAATTTGTCGTTGAAAGGGTCGCAGGTATTGTTGATGGCCTATGTTTCGATAGCTGAGGTACCGTTTGTAATTAAATTCGCCGGGATTAAGTGGAGGATCGATTGGCCGGGGCGGACCAGATACTACCCAGACTTCACCATATGTTGGAAGAGGCTGACCTGCCTTGTCCAGATAGACAATAACCCGGCCACTCAGCGCGTGCCAAACGCTTGTCGTATCCAGTGGGGTTTTCCTTCCTCCAAGTGTTTTATGACTTATCCACTTTCCTTGCTGAATTTCCAGTTCAACCCGATACGTTTTTGCCCGTTCTTCTGGCTGTGCCGAAACCACACCAACATACGCCTGTAGCGAATCGGCAAGATGACTAATGTTGGTGGGTCTGTTGCTGGCGGTACGTTGAAAGGTGATAGCCCATCCCAGCCCTGTCAACATCAATAAAATACCCAATCCAGGCAACGTCTGGACTGGTTTAATAGGTTGATCAGAGTGCTGGAAAAATCCCCTCACGTATAGGCATAGGCCAACAGCCAAAGCACCTACTGGCAGGTAGTGCTCATCTGGCCATAGAACATACAGAACGATGCCAGCTATCAACCCTGCCACATACCGTACAAAGGGTTGCCCGTTCATCGTTTTGAATAGGCGGATGCTGGTAACACCATTTTATAATGCTGTATACCGGCCTCTTCAAACATAGGCCCTATAGCGACAAACCCAAAAGAGGCATAAAGCGGCATCGCCGTGACCTGAGCATGTAAATAAATACGTTCGATGGGTTCCGGTTGCTGACTGAACACACTGTCGAGTACCGCCTGAACCAATGCCCTGCCGACTCCCTTTCCCCGAAATGCGCTTAAAACAGCAAATCGCTCCAGCTTAACACCGTTAGATGTCCGTCGCCAACGAGCCGTACCGCAGGGAGTATCCTCATCGACAGCCAGAAAATGCGTACTACTATCTTCAAATTCATCAAACTCTTCGTCGGGCGAAACATGCTGCTCTTCAACAAACACTTCCCGACGAATAGCAAAGGCCTTTTCAAGATCAGCAGGACTGGAAATGGGTAGAACCGTGATCATAGCAAGTGGATTTTTTTAAGAGAATCGGTTTACGGTTTTCCGTAAATGATCGTCATTGCACAACAAAACGTTTACTAACCGTTTCGCTATCTGTTTTGACCCGAACAATATACATACCTTTTGCCAATCCTGTTACAGGCAGCGTTAACCTTGCGCTGGACGAATTGGCATAACTGGTTGTACGTACCTGACGGCCCGTACCGTCGAATATATCCACCTGAAATGACTGAACTCCCTTGAGCAGAACATCCATTAAGGGAATATCGGTTTGCAAATCACTTTGATACGGATTAGGATATACTTTCACCGTTAGTTGTTCCGACTCAGTCAATGGCGTCGTTATCGACGCGAGTTTTACCACCTTTGCCCGGCGAGGACTCAAAACCAGTACGGACCGCATACGTGCTGCCTGTCCGACTGTAAACATATTCATGCAGGCATCGGGCGAATACATCATATAATTTTCGACCAGATCGCGGGTTTGCTTACCCGCCACACAGGTCGAATAAGTTTGTTTGCAGGATGTAGGCGAAGTGGACCGGTCTTCGGTTAGTGGAGTATCGGCAACATAATCGTCATTACAACCGCCATAATTTCCCCATGGGTGGGAAAGACCCAGCCAATGCCCTATTTCGTGCGAAACGGTTCGCCCTAACATATAATAGGTCCGATTTACAGTACCAATTTGCCGACCAAAGGTTTGGTAATCGATTCGCACACCATCCGTATTTACATTCAAATTTGCCTGCAATCCTTTTAGCGTATCAGCCGCCGTGGGAAACTGTCCATAGCCAATAAAATCTCCCTGGTAATCAGCAACCCAGATATTTAAATACTGATCACTTGGCCAATAGGCAATTTGAGACAGGAGTACATCGTCATTCTGAATATCGAAGGTTGCCTTTGCCGGATAATAGTGCCGGGTAATGCCATTGGTAGGATTACCATTTGGGTCAAGCGTTGCCAGAAAAAACTCAATTCGCGCGTCGGCTCCTAACGAGCTGGTGTTATACCCATTCGTACCCGCCTTCCGTCGGTAATCTTCGTTCAGAACCTGAATTTGTGATAGGATTTGGGCATCCGAAATATTAACATTATTGGTTCCCCCAATAGCCCCAGACGCGGTATTATGCACGACATGAACAACGATCGGAATTCGATACACCGTTGTATCGGCAGCGGTTATCCGTAACGATTTCTGTTCGCTAGCTCTTTGCTCAATGCGTCTGTTAAGCTCCTGAATCAGTTGAAGACGGTTGGGATCACGCTGTTGCAATAGTCGTTCCTGATTGACGACGGCACAACGCCTAATTGTTGAGTCAGAGGATGTTTGTGCGCCTGCAAGTGGCGAAATCAATAAAACAAGCGAACCGATGAGCCAGGTCCAACCGGTTCGCTTGTCGAGAGTCAGGCGATTAATGCCCTGCTTTATCATATGCATTAATAATTTCTCGAACGAGCTTATGACGGACCACATCGCGGCCATCCAGCTCTACGAAGGCAATTCCTTTGATATTTTTAAGAATATCAACTGACTCAACCAGCCCTGACTTTTGTCGGTTGGGTAAGTCAATCTGTGATCGGTCACCCGTAATAATGGCTTTCGATGTGGGACCCATTCTCGTCAGGAACATCTTCATCTGCATCGATGTTGTATTTTGTGCTTCATCAAGCAGAATAAACGCATTGTTCAATGTCCGGCCACGCATGTAAGCCAGTGGTGCAATCTCGATGATCCGGTTTTCGGTATAAAACTTCAGCTTTTCAGCCGGAATCATATCGTCGAGCGCATCGTAAATAGGCCGTAAATATGGGTCGATTTTCTCTTTCAGATCGCCTGGCAAAAAACCTAGGTTCTCCCCTGCTTCGACGGCTGGGCGGGTAATGATAATTTTCTTGACTTCTTTATTCTTTAAGGCCCGCACCGCAATGGCAACAGCCGTATAGGTTTTCCCCGTACCTGCAGGCCCGATAGCAAAGACAAGATCATGTTTCTCAGCAGCCTCCACCAGACGCTTCTGGTTATCAGTTCGGGCACGTACCACCACGCCCCGATTTCCATATACCAGAACCTCATCGTCGTCGGGTAAACTAGGTGGAGACAGTAAGCCCCCAGTAGTCGGTTGACCACTATGACTGATATAATTCTGAACGTTTTCGTGGGTAATTTTACCGTATTTCTGATAATGCTCCAGTAGTGACTCCAGAATGTCACTAATCCGGCTTATCTCAGGCGTGGTTCCCTTAATGCGTATTTCATTACCACGCGAGATAATTTTGCTCATGGGAAAGGCAGCCGCCACTTCCTTGATGTTATTGTTCTCGACACCCAAAAAATCAATGAGTGATATATTGTCGAGAGTGATGACTTTTTCGACCAAACGATGAATAGGTTTAATGTGTGATTCCGAAAAGTAAGCGATTTCTTTACTTGTACAACGCATTTTCTTAAAAATTTATTCGCTCGCCCACTTTTCTTGTTCAACCTATCAGATTGGTACAAATCCCCCTTTTTTTAGGAATAAATACGTATCTTTCTGACGCACAGTTCTTAGTTCATCCCTCTTTCTATGTACGCCAGATCCACGCCGAACCGTTGCTTAAAAACTCTGTTTTTTTTCTGCGCCCTAGTCTCAACATTACCAGAATGTTACGAGCGATTTTCCGTATTGAACTATATACGTTATGTCTGATTCGATTTGCCTTATGAAGCGTTAATTTCGTAAACTTGCGGTGAGACAATGGAGAACAACGCACGCCCGAACCAACACCTTCGTAAACCTTCTGCCTTCGCCGGAGGTCGTCAGCAGGCAGGAAATCACTGGCTCGATACCGGCCTTGGAAAGTTACCACCACAGGCTCTCGACCTCGAAGAAGCCGTTCTGGGTGCCTTAATGATCGAAAAAGATGCATTATCATCTGTTGTTGACATTCTTAAACCTGAGACGTTTTACAAAGAAGCACACCAGCGGATTTACAATGCTATCCTGACGCTTTTTGGCAATTCTGACCCGATCGATTTGTTAACTGTTACGCAACAATTGCGTAAAACAGGTGAAATCGAGATGGTTGGCGGTGCCGGATACGTATCGGAGCTAACCTTCCGGGTCAACTCAGCCGCAAACATTGAATACCATGCCCGGATTGTGTCGGAGCAGGCACTCAAGCGGGCGCTGATTGCCATGTCGTCCACGATTCTGCGCGACGCATACGAAGATACCACCGACGTTTTTGAGCTTCTGGACCGTACCGAGCAATCCCTCTTCAAGATTTCGGAATCGAATATCAAGAAGAACTACGCCGACATGAGTACCATTGTTCGGATGGCGCTCAATGAGCTGGAAACGAAAAAAAATCAGGAAGGTTTAACGGGTGTTCCTTCTGGATTTACTCAACTCGACCGGGTCACTTCGGGCTGGCAACCTACCGAACTTATCATTTTGGCAGCAAGGCCTGCGATGGGAAAAACGGCTTTTGTCGTTTCAGCCCTCCGAAATGCAGCAGTTGACCACGGTAAAGGCGTCGCAATCTTCTCGCTGGAGATGTCGTCCGTACAGTTGGTAAACCGTCTTATTTCAGCAGAAGCAGAGATCGACTCAGAAAAAATTCGGAAAGGGACGCTGGCCCCGCACGAATGGACCCAGTTGCACCATAAAATTCAACGACTGACCGAAGCCCCCATCTTCATCGACGATACCCCTGCCCTCTCCATCCTGGAACTTCGGGCCAAGTGCCGTCGATTGAAAGCGCAGCACGATATCCAGATGGTGGTCATTGACTACCTCCAGCTCATGTCGGGCGATTCATCGGGCCGGGCTGGTGGCAACCGTGAACAGGAAATTGCTTCAATTTCAAGGGCGCTGAAAAACCTGGCAAAAGAACTAAACGTTCCGGTCATTGCACTTTCGCAGTTGAGTCGGGCTGTAGAAACGCGGGGTGGCGATAAGAAACCCCAACTCTCCGACCTTCGGGAATCGGGATCTATCGAGCAGGATGCCGACATGGTCTGCTTCCTGTACCGTCCTGAATATTACAACATTACGCAGGATGAAAACGGCAACTCGACAGTCGGTATTGGCGAAGTGATCATTGCTAAAAACCGAAGTGGCTCGCTCGATACCATTCAGCTACGGTTCATTAACAAGTTCACTAAATTCTGCGACCTCGATTCGTATTTCGAACCTGTTCAGGCGCAAGGATTTGGCGCAAACGTGAATGGCTTAAGTAGTTTCGACGCTCCACCATCGGCAGGAAGCGTTTTCAAAAGTAAGGCCAACGATATGTCGAATTTTGGGAATGCCGATCCAAGTCAGGAAACGCCGTTCTAATAGTACCCATTTCCATTTATCTGCTATTTTTGTCAGGGTTCACAGACTTCATTCTGAAATTCTTATTAATTCCATTCACTCTTTACCAAACAGACTATGAAAGTTGCTGGTATACTGGCTGGTTTACTTCTTTGTTTTGCCTTATCGACCGAAGCGCAATCGTTGCGGGGCCTCGACAAAAGCCCGATGGACATGGCGTATTATCCCGACGATTTTGCTCATGATCGTAAATTTGCCCCCGCTAAAGTGGGCGATAAAGTCTACGCCCGTGTTACCTACAGTCGGCCTGCCAAAAACGGTCGGGACGTGTTTGGCAAACTCATTCCGTATGGTAAAGTATGGCGGGTTGGTGCGAACGAAGCTACCGAAATCAAGTTTTTTACCGATGCTACAATTCAGGGGAAGAAGCTCAAAGCGGGTGTGTATTCGCTATATACGATTCCGAATGAAACAGAGTGGACAATCATTCTGAATTCAGATCTGGACCAATGGGGCGCTTATAGCTACAAACCAGAACTGGATGTATTACGGGTAACAGCTCCTGTTAAAAAGACCGAAAATGTGGTTGAAAATTTTACGATTCAATTTAAAAAAGCAAAAGACACGCCAACCGAGTCAGTCATGATGTTGGCCTGGGATAACGTCTTGATTGAAGTGCCCGTCACTTTTTAACCACTTATCCCAATTCAACAAAAAAGCCGATTCTATGAAAGAATCGGCTTTTTTGTTGAACCTGATTAAACTTATAATATTGTTTCCTGTGTCGGCATAACAAAAATGCTATGGCAACATAAGTTTAAACAGGTTCGTTACTAAACCTCATCAAAAATTCGGCTTAAGCAGATATTTGCTATAAAAATCATCAATAACCTTGACGGCTTCAGTAGGCGTATCAACCACATTGATCAGTTTCATATCCTCCGGGTTGATATTATGTTCTTCGCCCAGCATCACATTGTTGATCCAGTCGATAAGCCCCTGCCAATAGGATCGGCCAACCAGCACAATGGGGAAGCGGGCAATTTTTCGGGTTTGAATCAATGTCATCGCTTCAAAGAGCTCGTCGAGCGTACCCATACCACCGGGCATGACCACAAATCCCTGTGCATACTTAACGAACATCACTTTCCGGACAAAGAAAAAATCGAAGTTAATGCTTTTGTCAGGATCTATATAAATATTGCTATGCTGCTCAAATGGCAGTTTGATATTCAGTCCAACCGATTTACCACCCTGCTCAAAGGCACCTTTATTACCGGCTTCCATAATCCCTGGCCCTCCTCCAGTAATGACTCCATAACCATGCCGCACCAATTTGGCCGCAATCTCTTCGGTCATTTTGTAATATTTATTATCGGGTTTAGTACGAGCAGAACCAAATATCGATACGCAGGGGCCAATTTTAGCTAATTTGTCAAAGCCTTCAACAAATTCGGCCATTACTTTAAAAATCACCCACGAGTCGGCCGTTTTTATTTCATTCCAGTCATGGTCCGTAAACGCTTCTTTTATACGTTGTTCATCGGGGGTAAGGAGTAACTCGTCGCGCTTAGGTAAATCTGTAGCAATGCGTTCGGTGCTCTGCGCTTCAGAGCGGTGAACATTTTCTTTTGTTTCTTCCATTTACATCAATAAAAAAGGCAGTGGGCGCGAAACGTACTCACTAGTTAAACACTACAAAACCCGCACAACTTACTCAAAAACTCCATTCAAGCTAAATTAGAGTTGCTTTTTCAAGAGGGCGGATTTTTATAACGATTGTTTGGGGTAAAACGTTTCGTATAAATTAAGCCTTAGTTGCTTTTACCTAAATACCTATATGCTTTTTATACGTCAATAACCTATCGCCGAAAACCACTTTTACCAAATTTCATTCAATTTCTATATATTCCTTTTTGGATTTGCCATCAATCATCGCATTGGTTGTAAAAAAACCGAACTTATGGTCCATTTTCACTAAAAAATTCCTAATTTTGCGCTCTGATTTTCACGAACCGACAAAAATTTAGTTTATACAATCATGGCAGTAACAGAATTAAAGCGCAAAGCTCGTCGGAACCGGGCAATTGCTAACAATAAAACGAATGCGATTAAGCAACTGCTCCGCAAGCCTACCATTAAGAATGTAGATGTAGACGCCATCAAAGCATCGTTTGCGGAGAAGAAAGCAGCCTAACATAACGACTGACTTTTTTACGAAAAATCGTTCTTACTTTGCCTCGCTTTTCCCAAGCGGGGCTTTTCGTTTTTGGAGTACACGTGCCCACTCCCGGTCCCGCTTTTTGAGTTCACGGCGTACAAACCGACGATAGTCGATCTGAACCCGGTAGCGAACGGCCTGCCCAAACAGCAATAATCCGCCATTGATAAGAATGAGGCTATACGTTCCCCATAAAAACCATTGCCGAAAAGGCGACCCTGACTGATGCGCTTCGGCAGCAACGCTAAACACACACAGGCCTATGCTAAACAGGATTAGCCCCAATGAGACAACAATCAGTCCCTTCGTACGGGTACTCATGCGTTTAACTAAACGTTGGCCGGGCGGTTTGGCAAGCTTGGTCATCAGATTAGGAGGCTTTTAGTATATTAACACATGACGAACCGTTTTCGTTGACAAGTGCTACTTATTTGGCGAATATAACGAGTTTACAGACTTTTCATTCGTGGTTGCAGCAACGAACCAGAGAAAATGAAAAATCGGTAACCGCGTAACTCAGTTCCTATACGTTTTATAGTTAAGATGGGTATTCAATACTGGCTCCAGTCTCTCTAAACTCTTTCGGCTCCCGTATCCGTTTCCATCCCTCGCTTAAAAAGCCAATACCATAGCCGAGCAACTGTATGAAGGCGGCCTCCACACTCAATACGCCAATTTTCAGGCTCTTTTCTTTTCGAGTAGCGTCAATTAGGATAAGCAACGCGATCAGCCCTACTAAACCAATTGCTATCCCAAACAGAATGGGGCTGATCAGTGCCCACAGCGGAATTGACAAAACAAATAGTGTAAACAAAGCCGGAATGGCATGCACCAGCTTTAGTTCGCCGGGATAATACCGCGAAATATTGATTCTAGCTCGCCCAAAAAAGCGGAGTTGCCGAAAGAACTGGCCAAAATCGGTTCTGCGTTTGTGATAGATAAACGCGTCGGGAATCAGACCCGTACGGAACCCATTTTCGATGATACGAATAGCAAATTCAATATCTTCGCCCATCCGTGTCAGTTTATATCCTCCGATCGTCTCCCATACGTTACGAGAAAGTCCCATATTGAAACTTCGGGGATGGTAAGTTCCTCCAAGATTTTTCTTACTGCCCCGTATTCCCCCTGTTGTAAAGGGTGATGTCATCGAATAGCTAATTGCCCGCTGTATAGGCGTAAAATCAGGATGGGCTTTATCAGGCCCGCCATAGGCATCCAGCTTATCCTGACTAATGCGCTCATTCACAATGGCAAAATAATGGTCTGGAACAAGCGCGTCGGAATCAAAAATAACGAAATAATCCCCTCTGGCGCGTTCAAAACCGTAGTTTCGGGTAAATCCCTGCCCTGAATTAGGTTTAAAGAAATACCGTATAGCTAACCGGTCACGGAACGTGTTGACTACTTCATCAGCTTTGTCCCGTGAACCATCTTCAATCACAAGCACTTCAAACTGGTCATACGTCTGTTTCGTCAGGCTCTCCAAAAGCTCGCGTAACTCGTCCGGGCGATTGTAAACGGGTATGATAACGGAAAAGAACATCAAGCAGCAAGAGTAAAGTATGAAAGGTGAAGAATGGAAAAGCTTAGTTAGAAACTTGTTTAAACTTTTGTTCACTCTTTACCTTTCATGCCTAATTATTTATCGCTTCCAGGAGACTTTCTTCGTTGGCCTGAATGATCTGATCCACTAGGTCGTCGGTTAAGGCAATTGATAGGAACAGACTTTCGAACTGCGATGGAGCCAAATAGACGCCACGGTCCAGCATCGCGTGAAAATACCGGCCAAACTGGGGTACATCACAGGACTTGGCATCCGAAAAGTTCGAAACGGGCCGCTCAGTCATAAACAGGGTAAACATGGAGCCGATATGGTTGATGGTGTAGTTTACCCCCGCTTTCTGTAAGCCCTTACGAAATCCATTCACGAGTTTATCCCCAATGGTTTCCAGGCGTGTATAAACCTCAGGATGTTCATTCAGATAGTGCAGCATCGCCATACCGGCCGACATAGCAATCGGATTACCAGATAATGTACCAGCCTGATAAATAGGTCCAGCCGGTGATACCTGGTTCATAATATCAGCCCGGCCACCATAAGCCCCGACTGGCATACCGCCCCCAATGATCTTCCCCATTGTGGTCAGATCGGGCTTGATGCCAAAGCGTTCTTGTGCGCCCCCTTTTGCCAGACGAAATCCGGTCATCACCTCGTCAAAAATCAGTAAAGCTCCGTATTTGTCGCATAGCGAGCGAATGCCTTCCAGAAAGCCAGGCTCTGGCAATACGCATCCCATATTACCGACAACTGGCTCCAGAATAACCGCAGCTACCTGATTCTGATTATTTTCCAGCAAGGTCTCTACAGCCGCCAAATCGTTGTATGGAGCTGTCAGTGTATCAGCGGCTGTCGCTTTCGTTACACCGGGACTGTCTGGCACGCCCATCGTCATGGCACCACTACCAGCCGCAATCAGAAACGAATCGCCATGGCCGTGGTAACAGCCTTCAAACTTGATAATTTTATCTCGTCCGGTAAACCCTCTGGCCACTCGGATAGCGGCCATTGTTGCTTCCGTACCCGAATTAACCATTCGAACCTTCTCGACTGAAGGTACCATTGCCGTAATCAATTCGGCCATTTCAACTTCTTTACGTGTCGGCGCCCCAAACGAAAATGAGTACTGAATCGCATCACGCACCGCCTTTTCGACTGGTTCAAAGGCGTGCCCCAGAATCATCGGCCCCCACGAATTTATTAATTCAATATACTGACGCCCGTCTTCATCATAGAGGTAAGGGCCCTTAGCCGATTTGATAAACAGTGGAGATCCGCCAACTGCCCGGAAAGCACGCACAGGTGAGTTTACCCCACCCGGAATAAGCGTTTTCGCCTTTTCAAATAATTGTTCGCTCGTTGTCATTTTTACGAATGATAGAATGATTGCGTGATAAAATGATTGAATAGTTATATCGTGAGTCAGAATAACTATTCAATCATTCTATTACTCAATCATTCACTAATTAATTTTGACCAGCTTCCCATCTTCAAATTTTACGATGGGAACGACCTGGTTTTCATTGGCTTGTGTATAGTCAAATCCGGAAAGAATATAGTCGTCCGTATCGGATCGCAACATACTCCGGTTGCGCGACAGAAGGGTGTTGCGAGCTAGCTGCCGCCCAAAGAATAACATCATATCGTAACCTTCACTGGCAAAGATTGATGGAATGGTATTCCGCTTAGCTACATACTGTTCCTGAAAACTAACCACAGGTTCGCGTGTGGCATCAATATAATCAGGGTAAAGCAGATAAACTTCCCGCCGGGCAAAAGTCGATGCGGGTATACGATAAAAATCAAAAGCGGAAGCCGTAGCCAGAAGTGGTCCGATCACATGACGCCGGTTAAGCGCATCTAGTATTCGAGCCCCTTCTTCGTCGTTACTGCTGGCAAAGAATACGTGCCCCATCGGAATGGGCTGGGTTGTCGATACCGGACGGGACGAGCTGACGCTGGCACTGGTGTTACCAGTCAATTGCATCGCATCAGCCATTGCCTGTACACTACCACTTAGTTTCCGAACATCCACGAGTTGATAGTTTTGCTGCTTCAACTCATTTACATAGGCCATTGCTAGCAGCGAGTCTCTCCTCGATGCCCCAAAATAAACCGCCACCCGGCGACCACTATTCAGGCTTCGAGCATGATCAGCCAGCTTTCTCGCCTGCTGGTTGAGTGAGGGTTGCGCCAGAAATGAGAGAGGCTGGTTGGTAACTAAATCGCTACTGGTTGCAATCGGGTTCAGCAGCACAATATTACTTTGGTTCGCATAGGCTGATGCAATCCGATTCGGTTCGATATAGAGTGGGCCAATAATCAGATCTGTTTGGGCAAAGGCTGGGCTATTGACCAGTTCAAGTGCTTTATTGGCATCATTGTCGACATCATAAGCGAACAGATTGACCGTAATTCCTTCTTCCTGAAGCTTGGTTTTCGCCATTTTGATCCCGTCGTAGAGATCGTAAACGTATTGATTGGCCCGAATGCGCTTTTCTGAATTAAATTCATCTAACCGAAACGGGAACATTACCGCAATATTATAATACCCTTTCGCTCGATTAGTGCGGGTAGGCAAGGTTGAACGACCAGCGGTCATTGTGCCTGTTGTGGATGGCGTTATGACAGGTTGCGAACTCCCCACGCCTGGAACGCCAAATCGATTGGTTAGCCGGTCAGAAAGCTCTAGATCGTCCTTATCACTGGCAGTACGCTGAATCAGGTCAATCAATGCTAAACCAACTGTTCGATTATTTGGAAAAGCTTTGTTAAGTTCCTTCAGACGTTTTAAGTCAGTGACCTTTGGGATGAAAGCTTGCTCCAGTTTCGTCACATCAGTACGTAAAGCCGGATCATTGATCTGCTGGATAGCCGTCAATGCATCTTCATACTCGCCCGTTTCCATCGAAACTGCCGCTAACAGGTAATTGGCTTCACTCATCTTTCGCCAGTTGGGAAAGAGGTCCATTAATTGTTGGAGCGCTAAACGAGACTGGGTGAAATTTTTCTGCCGATAAGCTGCCAATGCGTAGTAGTAGCTGGCATACGGTGCCAATCCCCCCCGCTGCTGAATAAGCCCGTTCAGTTCTATTTTTGCCCGATCATAATCCCCAGCCAATACTTTTTTAACAGCATTACTGTACCGTCTCTGCGCTTCTGGCGATACCTGAGCCTGCGTCGGTAGCTGGGTAAGGAGTACCATCAAGCTAACCAATATATAGTTAACCAAACACAATTTATGGGTCATGTCTTTTAGGTTAATGCACAAAAGCAACGCGATGGCGTTGCTTTTGTTATCAAAAGTCGTCAGAGTGCGGCCATTAGTCAATACTTTTTTTAACTAATGGTGGCTCTTTTGCTACTTATTTTTTAGACCTCGCTTTTCGTTGTGCCTCTTCGGCTTGTTTACGAGCCTCTTCGGCTGCCGCCAATTGCTTTTGTAGCAATGCCTGGAACCCACCGGGTTTCTTACCCTGACCCGAAGCGTTCTTCCGACGATTTTCATCCAGCACCGCTTTAATCTTATCTTCATCGACAAACCGTCGGATAAGTTGCTGCTGGGTAATCGTCACAATGTTTGAAACGAAATAGTAGAACGTTAACCCTGCAGGATAGGAATTCAGCACGAACATAAACATGAGCGGGAATATGTAGCTCAGGGCTTTCATATTCACAGGTCCCGGCTGCGTTGGCGTAGTCTGGTTGTTGTAATATGCGTACGCAATGGAAGAAGCCGTCATCAGCACCGTAAACAAGCTCAGATGGCTACCAATAAACGGCAGTGTTGGAAACTTCAGAAAGGCATCGTAGGTCGAAAGGTCACTAGACCAGAGAAATGCCTTTTGCCGAAGCTCAATCAGGTTTGGGAAAAGCATGAACAGCGCAAACAGGATTGGCATAGTAGCCAGCACGGGTACGCAGCCACTCAGCGGGCTTACGCCTACTTCCTGATATAACTTCATCTGCTCAGATTGCTGCTTGGCCATGTCATCGCCCACACGCTCTTTGATCTCATTGATCTCTGGCGCTAACACCCGCATTTTCGCCATACTCACATATGACTTATAAGTTAACGGTGTTAGAAGCAATTTCACAAAGACCACCAGGGCTACAATCAATAGACCATAGTTGGCAATAAATTTCTCCAAGAAGTTGAATACAGGTACAAAGAAGTACTTGTTGATCGGTTTCAGAATTGAGTAACCTAAATATACGTTCCGATCAAATTCTGGGGCTATACTGCCCAGTAGCTGAAACTTATTCGGGCCATAGTAGAATTTGTATTGCCCTTTTCCCGCCTTCACATCCGCTATGGGCAGCATAACATCAGCAATAGCCGTTTTCACAACACTACTGTCAGTGGGGTCAACCAGCGTTTTGAAGCTGGCTTTGGTCATGGGAGCGTTCTTATCGATGAAGCCCGACAGAAAGTATTTGTGCTTGATGGTAAACCACTGAACGGGTTCTTCGAGGGTAGCTTCCTGATTGCTTTCGCCTTCGGCCAGATTTTCGAAGTTTTCATCGGCGGTCAGGTAGTTGATCGTAGCTGCTCGGCGGTTGTTCGCCAGATCGTTTTCGTACTGACGCATCTTATCTTCCCAGAAGAACCGGATATCGCCATTGCCAACCGTGCTGGTCAGCCCATTTAATTTCAGATCATAGTCGATCACATAGCCTTCGGATGGAATGGTATATACCTGCTCTATTGATTGCCCCGGTGCGACTTCGGCACGAAAAACAATTTGCTGGTTCTGTCCACTTACCTGACCATTTGACGTAGATGTCTGGTAATACAACTGATGCAGGTTAACCTTACCCTGCTGCGTAGGCAGTTCCAGGAGGGTTTTACTACTTTTCTCATCGATCAGGACAAGCGGCTTCTGGTCGAAGGTTTTGTAGTTTTTCAAAACCACTTCTTTTACCCGGCCACCCCAAGTACTGAAGGTGACTTTGAGGTCTTTATTTTCAACGGTAATATCACGCGCTTCTCCGGTAGCAACGGCGGCAAAATCACCAAATTGAGCTTTGGCAGCGGCCGAATCGAGCGGTTGTTCTGCTTTATTAATAGCTGCTTCGGCACTGGAAGCCGACTTCGGTTTCGTGGTTTGTATTTTTTGAGCCGGTTCCTTTTCGGGAGCGGGTTTCGGCACCAAAAGCTGGTAGCCGACCAGCATCGCCAGAATCAGGACAATGCCAATGAGTTGATTACGATCCATTATTTGTGTTTTCAGTTTTCAGTTTTCAGTTTTCAGTTAAAAGCCGGGCATCCGAACAGGAAACTGAAAAGCGAAAATTGAAAACTATTTTTCCGCAAAATTACAGTAATCTGGGCGGTTAATCAACCACGTCGGCAGTTTCTACACGGGCGGCTGCAATGTCGGATGAAGTAGGCGGAGCAGCCTTTTTCTGTTGACTGTAAGCCAGCGCAGCCTTAACAAACCTGACAAAAAGCGGATGCGGGTTCATAACGGTACTTTTCAGTTCAGGATGAAACTGAACGCCAACAAACCAGGGGTGTTTATTTTGCGACAACTCAACAATCTCGACCAGGCCGGTTTCCGGATTAATACCTGTTGGTAACAGACCTGCTTTTTCAAAAGCGTCCAGATAATCGTTGTTGAATTCGTATCGATGCCGATGGCGTTCACTAATCTGTGTTTTTCCGTAAATCTGATATGCCAGTGAATCCCGTTTAAGCTTGCAAGTGTAAGCACCCAGGCGCATCGTTCCCCCTTTATCCGTAATGTTCTTCTGGGCCTCCATCATGCTGATGACCGGATTGGCCGTATCAGGCTCCATTTCCGTCGAGTGAGCATCCGCAATTCCCATTACGTGGCGGGCGTATTCAATGACGGCCATCTGCATCCCTAAGCAAATACCCAGGAACGGAATTCCATGCTCACGAACATAGCGGACAGCATTAATTTTCCCTTCAATTCCCCGTTCACCAAAACCAGGCGCTACCAATACCGCATCCAGTTGGCTGAGCACATCGGCACAATGATGTTCGTCCACCAATGTTTCAGACTGTATCCATTCCAACTGCACCTTACATTCGTTGGCCGCTCCGGCATGAATGAATGACTCGGCTATCGACTTATAAGCATCGTGTAGCTCAACATATTTACCAACCAGGCCAATCCGTATGTTATCTCCCGGATTTTTAAGTCGCGCCAGGAAGCTTTTCCAGGCGTCCAGATCGGCATCTTTATCGTTGTAGAGGTCCATCATGTAAAGCGCCCGCTGATCGAGCCGCTCTTTCTGCATAAGGAGTGGTACGTCGTAAATGGTCTCTGCATCGATGGCTTCGATGACCGAACTGACCTGCACATTACAGAACAGGGCTATTTTCCGGCGAATATCCTGCGGCAATGGATGTTCCGTCCGACAAACGATAATATCCGGCTGAACCCCGTTTTCGAGCAACATCCGCACGGAGTGCTGGGTTGGCTTGGTTTTCAATTCCCCGGCCGATTGAAGATAAGGCACCAGCGTAAGGTGAATCACGAGGGTGTCGTGCTCGCCCAGTTCAAACTTCAACTGCCGAACGGCTTCCACAAACGGCAGCGATTCAATATCACCCACGCAGCCACCAATTTCGGTAATCACAATATCATACTCGCCCGTTTCGCCCAGCAGTCGGATATTCCGTTTTATCTCGTCGGTTATGTGAGGAACTACCTGAACCGTTTTCCCAAGAAAATCACCCCGGCGCTCACGTGTGATGACGTTGTTGTAAATACGCCCGGTGGTGATGTTGTTAGCCTGTGATGTGGGCCGATTCAGGAAACGCTCGTAATGACCTAAATCGAGGTCGGTTTCGGCGCCATCGTCGGTTACATAACACTCGCCATGTTCGTACGGATTGAGTGTACCAGGGTCAATATTGATATACGGATCGAATTTCTGGATTGTTACCGTAAGTCCCCGAGACTGAAGTAGTTTGGCCAGTGAAGAGGCAATGATACCTTTGCCGAGTGATGAAGTTACCCCGCCCGTAACAAAGATGTATTTTGCGGATTTGGGTCCCGTAGCCGCCATGTCTTTAACGTGTTTTGGTCGTTACGGGATGTAAAAGTACGGCAAAAAAAGGACGAATGGAAAAAAGGAAGGATGAAAAGTTGGTAGATTTTAGGTAAGCGGTTGGGCATCAACAACCTATTTTATAAATTTAATTTTTGTAAATCATTTACCCATTATTGTATAAATGTTACGATTATTTATAGACAAACTTGGCAGCGGTCATCGTGACTTATTTCTAAAGATTGATGTCATGCCAGGTCATTTACTGGTAGCTGATAGCTATTTTCTGTCTGACTTTCTAGAGTTAGATCAGAATGAATCTCCAAACCTCACGGATGAAGATAGAGCCTATTCGAAATATGAAGCGACTCAACTGATTACTTATTGGATTAATAGAATCAAAGCTATTCAAAAGGGGCAGGAAACATTCATAATTTTTGATCTATCTGATCAATATATAGGTGGTCTATTGGTTGAGAGAGTGAAAAGAGGATTTAAAATTAGATCCGTTTATACAGACAAACTTCAAGGCTGGGGAATTAACAAATCCTGCCTGGATCAAGCAATCATTGAAACCGCAATAGATTTTAAACACAGTACTGAAATCGAATGGTTAATTGGCAAAGAAGCACTCTTCGCTGGGCTCAACTGGAGCCTAAACGAGCTTCGATAAACCCACAATAAAAAACAAAAAAGCGCAGAGGTTTCCCTGCGCTTTTCTTTATAGAAAGCTGGTATTATTTATCCTGCTTTAGTTCACGCTCTTCATATGCAAGGCCATATTGCTTGAGCACATCAGCCGGCACGCCATCCCACTGGTTAGGTACGTTACCCACATAACCGATGTCTTTGATACCCATCTGGCTAGTATAAAAGCCAGAAGCGGTCATGTTGCGCATCATCGAGAAGAACGAAGCGCCCTGCGACAACTCAGGCTTCACTTTCGAAGGGTAAGCTATCTGATCGACGAGTTCGATTTGCTGCGCTTTGGTACACTGTACAAAAGGTTTACCATACCGTTTTACACACGTATTATCGAGCCACTTAATGCCTCCACGCATGGGCGTCTGGTTTCGGGGCTGGTCTTTCATCATAAATTCAATGAAAGCCGGTACTCCTGCCTGGGAGGCACTCCCCGAATGTTCATCGGCCGGAATAATGATGTCGGACAACACCGTAACCGTTTGTAACTCATGCGGTGTAAAAAATTTCTCAGCCATCAGCTTCGCGTCACGCTCGGCTTCAAACTTCTGACGCCCTCCCGGAATTTTTAACGGTTTAGGGTCTGGTGGTGCTGGTACAGCAGCCTCAACCGGGTTAACAGCCAGTCCAAAACTGGTTAGAGAAAGAGCTTTTAATGAATCTCTGCGTTTCATAGTTCGTATGGCTTGGTGTATCGCTGAGTTACACCTGGGTTTAGATGTTTTTTTGTTTAACCTGATCGATCAAGTATTCACTGGTACGCATGGAACTGGCCAAAATGGTCCAGGTCACGTTTTTATCACCTTGTGATGGGAAAGCTGCCGCATCGACCACAAACAGGTTTTTCACATCGTGAGCCTGCTGGTATTTGTTCAGGGCGGACGTTTTAGGATCACTTCCCATACGAGCGGTTCCTACTTCGTGGATAATTAATCCGGGAGCAGCCAGCCCATAGTTGTTTGACGCATTGGGCTTTTCGCCGAGTGCAATGCCACCCATAGAGTGAATAATTTCCTCAAACGTATCCTGCATATGCTTTGCCTGCTTGATCTCATAGTCAGACCACTTATAGTTGAAACGAAGCACGGGGATACCATACTTATCGACTACGTTCGGGTCGATTTCGCAGTAGTTGCTTTCAAGGGGTACGGGTTCTCCCCGACCGGCCATACCTACATACGCTCCGTAGAACCGACGATAATCATCTTTAAGGGCTTTACCATAGCCACCACCCGGTTTCATTTTACCGTCGCGACCGGGAATCATTCCGTTCAACTCTTCGACCCCCCAGCCGAATCCGTAGGCAGGCATACCCATACCCCCCCAATATTCGATGTGATACCCACGCGGGAAATCTAATTTTTTGTTATCAAGCCACCAGGGTGTAAAGACGTGCATACCGCCGACGCCATCTTCATTATAGCGTTTCCGGTCCATCAGGGCTGGCACAAATGCCGACCGCGATGCTCCCGTTGAATCGTTGATATATTTTCCAACAACGCCACTGCTATTCGCAAGGCCGTTTGAGAAACGGCTCGATTTGGAGTTTAGCAGCAAACGGGCTGTTTCGCCAGCGCTGGCAGCCAACACTACGGTTTTAGCCTTTATCGTAACTTCCTGCAGGCTCAGTGTATCAACGTAACTAACGCCTGTAGCCAGCCCAGTAGCCGGATCGGTCAATACTTCGCGAACCATAGCCCCATTTATGAGGGTCACATTTCCTGTTTTCAGAGCAGGTTTCACTAACACCGACGACGAGGAGAAATCTGCGTAGGCCTGGCAGGCACGCCCACATTGGCTACAATAGAAACATTGGCCGCGCTCGTTGTTAATGGGTTTGGTCAGAATCGACAAGCGGGAAGGGATTACCGGGATACCAATACTCCGAGCACCTTTGCGAATCATCAATTCATGCAGTCGTGGCTTTGGTGGCGGCAGAAAAATACCGTCTGGTTCGGTTGCCATATTTTCAATCGAGCCAAAGACACCGATCAAACGGTCTACGCGGTCGTAGAATGGCTTGATATCGTCATAACCAATAGGCCAGTCTACACCCACGCCCGTCAAACTCTTACGACGAAAGTCGTCAGGTCCGAACCGGAGCGATATACGTCCCCAGTGATTGGTACGCCCACCCAGCATGCGGGAACGGAACCATTGGAAGTTAGATCCTCTAACATTGGTATACGGCTCTCCTTCAATTTCCCAGCCTCCCCAGGCGGCATCGAAATCACCGAATGCACGAGTCGTACTGGCTCCACGACGGGGCGACTCCCAAGGCCATTTCAGTTGAGTAATGTATTTCGGATCGGCCGGATCAAAATAACCACCGGCTTCCAACAATACGACTTTTGCTCCGGCTTTTGCCAGGGTGTAAGCCGCCATACCCCCACCCGCTCCTGAGCCAACAATAGCGACATCATACTGAGTAGGCGCTTTCTTAATCTGAAATGAATCCATGCAAAATTTAATGTTTTATCAATTTTGTTGAGCAAATTGATAGTTTATACTTCTAAAAGCAAAATTGGCACAAAATTACCTGTCTTCACACGACATGAAGTGCCTCTTTTTAGCCTAATCAAATAAATACCAATCCACACCAAAGGCAAACCCACGTCGCATCTGTAGGAAATCGGGGGCTACAAAATAACCGGCTCCCTGCAACACGCCCTGGTTGGCATGTGTCAGTTTGATGAACAGACGAGTCCGGTTTACACGCAAATTAGCATATACGTCGGCCAATACATACCCCTCAACCTGGGTGCGGTTCTGTAAGTAGAATTGTTGCGCCACGG
Source organism: Spirosoma aerolatum (assembly GCF_002056795.1). Lineage (NCBI taxonomy): Bacteria > Pseudomonadati > Bacteroidota > Cytophagia > Cytophagales > Cytophagaceae > Spirosoma > Spirosoma aerolatum. Next base: position 3,969,900 of record NZ_CP020104.1, read on the forward strand.
GCATATATGCATCGGCATAGTATGGTGATTTATAGTGCAGATCAATACCCGTCTGAATATACAGCACCTTCGCGTAGAGAAATTCGTACTGCAAACGGGTATTGATAAAAAACGGAGGCATCCGAATCACATCGGGGCCTTCTTTCACCGTATAATACGCCTGGCCAGCTATCAGCAATTTGCCGAATTGTAAATGATACCCAAATCCAGGCTGCACAATGTGAATAGCCGATTTCTCCTGCGCAGGTACGGCCTTTTCGTTAAAATAAATATAATCCTTGAGCAGATAGTAATCTAAGCTGGGCTGAATCCGAAGCTGCTTGTATCGAATGTTGAATTTCCCATATGCATGGTTGTAACTGGGCAAGCTAAAATTATTTTGCCACGAAAAAACAATGCTTTGAAACCGCTCCTGCAACAGAGTTGGGTTCGTAGTAATGGTCGAATAGCCAGCCGTCAGCCACTTACTTTCAAACTGCCCCTGAATCCGGTACGTGACATTTCCCTTGGTATTAGCGCCAAATTCGGCTTCTGCTGTTATACGTGATAAACTATCGGGGAAATAATAGCCAGCCCATCCACCGACAAATGTTTCGGTCCGCGGGGTTTCATACTCGTTAAAATTGGATCGGGAGGTATTATAATACGTAAGCTGCCGATAGTTACGAATTCGCAGGTATGCCCGATAATTGAACGAAGCCCCTTTGTACTGCGCAACTCCTTTGATTCCAAACTGATTCTCCAGCAACCGGAACCGACTGCGCTGGAAGATACGGGAACTATCGCTCGTCAGAGACGGATAAAATGTGAGCGTATCCATATTCGCGGGCAGGATAGGCGACAGAATATATCGATTTAGTTTAAGTGTATCGTCCTGATAGAAATTTTTCTGGGTCTGGTAATCAAAGCGATGATAGAGCTGAAACCCTTTATCCAGAACGTATTGATGATACACATGCCAATCGTTACGAATTTCCCAGCCATGTGGCCCCTGCGTCGATGAGCTCCCACTACGTAAACGGGAGTCTCCCGTATAATTATAAATAATAGGTTCGTTGCTCGCTGTTAACCCAGGCAATACTCCTCCCTGCTCATCGAGGCTATGATTCATGTTGTTGAAATGGGCCAACAGGGTGTATTTGTCGTTTTTAGAACGATAGTTGGTATGCAGTAAAAAACCCCAGTTCTGGGCCAATAGCTTAAATGGGTCATTATTACCACTGGTACCAAACTGTTTTTGAGACGTAAATCGCTGAAGATTAAAGCCGACGTTCCAACGCTGGGTAACGTTTTGAGCCATGTCGAACCGCAGAATATTCTGGTTATTACCACCCAACGCCAGATACATATCGGTAAAAGGCGATTTTGTATCGAAGTATTTGACTCCCAACGTTTGAAACGCATACGGATTAAATACATAATAGCCCGATTGAGTACCTAACTGTTGCGGAGCCTGAATAAAAACCGACCGGATTGGCGTTCCCAACGTTCCCAGATCCTGATAGAGATTCTGGCTCCGCTGAACATAGGTGAACCGATGGCTCTCATCCATGGTGGTATCCAGGGTGTATAGTTTTCGGCGGTTATTCAGAATATCATCTTCCAATACGAAACGCGTCGATTTGGGACCATAGATAACTTTTGTCGAGTCATCTATTCCACTATTATTTACACCTGTAGTGGACGAAGGCATAGCCTGACGTCCACCAAATCCGGACGGAACACCACCAGGAAACTGCTGAGCCCAGCCGTTGATTGTCAGGGCGAGCATGACACATAAAATAACAACACTCCGATTCATTATCCCAAAAGTAAGGCAAAACGACCGATGGGTGCAATTAATGGGATTTACTTAACGATTTTTAAGCCTTGGTCAATTGCTTATGGGTAGTTAAAAAAGCTAAAAATGCGGACTCCTGTTCGGCTAAAAACTGAATCGCGACAGGAAGGTAATACAATGGCCATGTCGACCGTTCCTCTGCTGTCAGTAAGTCGTCAAGCTTTACCCAATCCTTTTCAGTAGTTAAAACCACCGAACCGTCTGGCCGATTCGTCAAAATCGATTCAAGATCAGCACGCGTGTAAGCATAATGGTCGGCAAAGCGCACATGCTTTTGCATCCCATAGGCTTGCCTGACGTAATTTTCCAACGGGTCAGCATTTGCCAATCCAGATACTAGCACTACATTTTTCAGATCAGCTACGGGTTGATGGGTGGCAAACGACACAGGTTGTCCATACTGAAGTCCGGCAAAAAATATGGGCGTTTCGGACCCAGTATACGGCCTGATTCGGCTTATGATGCGTTGCTGCTCAGCTTCCCAAAGGTTCATCGGGCATTTGGTTACGACGATAACATCGGCCCGATGGGCACCTTTTCGCCGTTCGCGGAGCCGACCTGCCGGAAATGGGTAATCGTCATAGAAGGGTCTTTTATAATCCATCAGCAAAATAGCCAAATGCGGGTGAACGGCCCGATGTTGAAAGGCATCGTCAAGCACCACTAGAGCCGTTTCGGGATGATGCGTCAATAACAACCGGATAGCCTCAACCCGTCGTTCGCCCACACACACGCGAACCTGCTTACCAAACTTTCGATGAATCTGCAAAGGCTCGTCACCAATGGTTGCTGCTGTATCATCTACTGTAGCAACTCGAAAGCCTCTGGTCTTTCGTCCATACCCCCGGCTTAGGGTAGCTATTGATGCATTGGTCATATATACACTTGACCAATACCGTTTAATCAAAAATTCAACCATTGGTGTTTTTCCAGTCCCTCCGACGGTTAAATTACCTACACTGATGGAGTATACGGATGGGCGTACAGATGGCAATAATTGGTTATCAAAGAGCCAATTACGAAAATCTATGATTAATCCATAGAGTATACTGAGCGGCAGGAATATACTTTTAGCAATAAACCGTTTCATTAATATTTTCGTCTGTTTGCCCGTTTGAGCAGTCAAAAGTAGTATTTTTAGGGCTGGGTTTTTCCCTCCTCACCACCCTCACAATGAGTTTAAAAGCTGACTTCCTACCTTATACGCTGCATTTTCGCTTCGAAGCAGGTACCTCGCGCGGTACTCTGACGAAGAAAACATCGTATATAATTCGGCTTTTCGACGATGAGAATCCTGGTATTCTGGGATACGGTGAATGTGGTCCTTTGCCTGGTTTGAGTTACGACGACCGACCCGACTTTACGGAACAATTGCGTCAGTATTGCCAGGATTTCAACGAATTAGACCTACAGTTGTTCAGTTGGAACGTTCCCATTGTTCTGAATCAGATAATAAGCCCTCAGTTTCCCAGCATTCTGTTTGGTTTTGAAACGGCCATGCTCGATTTTCTGTCGGGTGGGCAACGCATGATTCTTGGGTCAGATTTTACAACTGGTCAGCGAACGTTACCAATCAACGGTCTCATCTGGATGGGTAGTCCGGCCTTTATGCGGCAACAGATTGAGGAGAAGCTTCAGGCAGGCTATACAACGCTTAAACTTAAAATTGGTGCGCTCGATTTTGATCAGGAATGCGACCTGCTAGCCATGATTCGTGAGCGCTTTACGGCGGACCAGATTACGTTACGGGTAGATGCAAACGGGGCCTTCCATCCCGACGAAGCGATGCATAAACTCGAGCGTTTAGCCCTCTATCAATTGCATTCGATCGAACAACCGATTCGTGCTGGCCAGCCAGAGGCCTTAACTGATCTTTGCCGCACTACGCCCATACCGATTGCCCTGGATGAAGAATTAATCGGCCATATGGAATACGTGCATAAGTTCAGGCTTTTAAAAAAGATTCAGCCGCAGTATATTGTACTCAAACCAACGTTATTAGGTGGACTACGTCACTGTGATGAATGGATCGAACTGGCTGGACGACTCAATATTGGCTGGTGGGTTACCTCAGCGCTGGAATCAAATATCGGTCTGAACGCCATTGCCCAGTATACTGCCCAGTTTAAGCATTTGCTGCCACAGGGACTAGGCACTGGCCAATTGTACCACAATAACGTTGATAGTCCCTTAGTTGTCGACCATGGTTATTTGCAGTATGACCCGACACGTAGCTGGAATCTGGCCCCTTTATCGGTTGATTCTTCAGGGTCTGTTTTGACTTAAACTATTTTGCATTGAATCTGCCTGCTGATCATATCCGCTTGCTTTTTGGCCTGAAACTACGCCAATTAAGACTCGACAAAGGGCTGTCGGTCAGCGAACTGGCGCACCTATCCGGCCTATCTATTTCTTACGTTACTGAAATCGAAAAGGGCCGTAAGTACCCCAAAGCTGATAAGATTTCGGCGCTTGCCGAAGCCATGCACATCGACTACGATTCGCTGGTTTCGCTCAAGCTCAGCAAAAAACTCGAACCCATCTCTGAGTTATTGCGGTCAAAATTCCTGACTGAAATTCCACTTGAACTCTTTGGCATTGACCCATCCGATTTACTTGAACTCCTGGCCGAGGCTCCAGCCAAAGTAAGTGCCATGATCCGTACGTTTATGGATATAGCCCTGAGCTATAACATGAGCGTGGAACGGCTGTACCTGACGATGCTCCGATCATACCAGGAAATGCACGACAATTACTTTCCTGAGATTGAAGCCGATGCCGACCGATTTCTGGCTGAATTTGCTCCGCTGCCCCATCAATCGGTCGATGAAACCTTGCTCACGAACCTATTGAAAACCCGGTATGAGATTCGACTCGAGCAATTTGACCCACTTATCCAACCCGAACTGGTTTCCCTTCGCTCCGTTTTTCGTTCTGAGCAAGCTACCTTATATCTCAATGCGGGCCTGTCGATCGAACAACGGCTTTTTATTCTGGCGAGGGAAGTTGGTTTTCAGTATTTGAACCTAAAAAATCGGCCCTATACCTATTCCTGGGTTGAAGCAGAGTCATTTGAGCAAATCCTAAATAACTACAAGGCATCTTATTTTGCCGGGGCTATCTTAATCAGGCGGGATGAGCTGGTAACCAGACTAAGAACGTTGTTTGCTCAGGAAACCTGGAGCAACGACGATTTTCTTCAGCTCATTACTCATTTTGGCTCAACACCCGAGCGGTTTTTCTACCGGCTTAGTAACGTCTTGCCTAGCTACTTCGGCATCGATCAGCTCTTTTTCTATCGGTTCAACCATACCCCCGGTCAGACTACCTTTCAACTGACTAAAGAAATGCATCTTTCACGTCAGCAGGGGCCTCGCAGTATCATGGATGAACATTTCTGTCGCCGTTGGATTGCCTGGACAATTCTTCAGGAGCTTCAGTTTTTGCAGCAACATAAAACGTACGATGGAGCCCTTTGCCGCGCACAACTTTCTGACTACGCAGATTCAGGCCTACAGTACCTCATCATTTCGGTAGCCCATCCGGTTCAGCCTCAATTTCAGCAGAATATGAGCGTGTCGATGTGTTTTGCTGTCAATGATACGCTGAAAAGCAAGATGAAATTTCTGGCTCCTCCCAACGACATTAAAGCGCTTGAGAATATTCCATTTCGAGTGGTGAACCAAACCTGTGAGCGGTGCGGTATTTTCGACTGTCGGGAACGGGTTTCTGCCCCAACCGTTCTTCAGAAAAAACGGCTGTTTGAAGCCACCAAAAAAGCCATGGAAAAACTGGGATAGAGCCTATGTATGATATAGGATGTATGATGTATTTCCGGCCATACATTATACATCCTATATCATACCTCCTACATCATACGTCTCATTTCGTTCCTCCGCCTAACGCACGATACAAATCGACTAATGCCAGAAACTGAGCCCGTTTGGTTGTGACGAGGGCTAGTTGTGCTTCAAAGACGTTTCGCTGAGCCGTAATAACTTCAAGGTAGGTCGCGTACCCATTCGCGAACAGTTCGTTGGAGGTAGCCGTCGCCTGACGCAATACGGCCACTTCCTGACGTTGTAGACTGGCAACGTTCCGGTAGTTTTCCAGCCCTTTCAGGCCCGTTACTACTTCTGATACGCCGTTGATAATTGTCCGTTGGTAAGCCAGATAAGCCTCCCGGCCCTGGGCTGTCGTCAGTGCTAAGTTACCCTGCAATTGCCTACGGTTCAGAACAGGCACCGCCAATCCGCCAAATATTCCCAAAGCCAGCGATTGTGGATTTAGTAGAACTCCTGGGCGAAAGGCATTGAACCCAAGATAAGGCGTCAGATTGAACGACGGTAAAAACTCGGCCTGCGCCACGGCCACATCGACATTTGCCGCTTCAAGTTCGCGTTCGGCCTGACGAATATCAGGCCGTCGACGGATCAACTGGGCCGGTATTCCAGCAGTAATTGCTGTAGGCACTGATTGTTTTTCAATAGACGCGCCCCGAGTTATTGGCTGAGGATATCTGCCCAATAGCCTGTTCAATTGATTTTCGGTTTCGACAATATCCTGCAATACCCGACCTTCCAGCGCCTTTGTATTGAGCAACTGGGCTTTGAACTGCTGGACGGCCAACTCTGTCACTCGACCGGCTGCTTTTTGAACTTCGACTAGTTCAACGGCTTTCTGTTGTAATTCAACATTATCGCCAATGATTTCCAGCTCGGCATCCAGGGCTAATAGTGTGTAATACAATCGGGCTACATCGGCTATCAGGCTAGTCACGATCAGGTTTCTTCCCTCTTCCGACGCCAGTATACGCGTGTAGGCTGCCCGTCGTCGGTTACGCAGTTTTCCCCAAAGATCAACCTCCCAGGAACTGCGGAGGCCCACAAAATAATCGGGTGTTGGGTTCGGAATCAAACTGGAGCCGCTTACATTGCCCGATAAATTGGTATCGTAATTACCAACCCCGTTGAGTGTGTACCGTCCGTACCGATCGACCGATGCCGTAGCCACGGCATCGACTCGGGGCATTAAGGCCCCCTGACTTACCCGATACGTAGCCTGAGCAGCTTCGATGCGTTGACGGGCAATTTTCAGATCAAGGTTACGGGACAGGGCCGTATCGATCAAGGCGACTAAATTAGGATCGGTAAACAGTTCCTGTGGAGTTCGTTCGCCCATGTTTGTCGAATCCACCTGAGTGTTAATGCTGCCTTCACTATAAGCTTGTGGCACCGATACGCGTGGTATCGGTGCGGGGTTATGCACTATTTTACAACCGCTCAGGTAACCGGCCAGAACCAAACTTACAAGGTAACAGGTGGTATTATGACTCTTGAAGAACGGCCCCATTCGAATTCGTTTTTGTGGGTTTGACGGTAGGTTTGATCCTCTCATTCGTTGATTGTGCCGTTCCAAATTTCTGGGCAATCGTGGCAAACAATACGTACAGACCGGGTACGAGTATAAGTCCGAATACGGTCCCGATAGCCATACCGCCAGCGGCTGCGGTCCCGATGGAGCGGTTGCCCAATGCGCCAGCACCCGATGCGATACAAAGCGGAATTAGCCCGGCGATAAACGCCAGAGAGGTCATCAGAATCGGGCGAAGTCGGGTAACGGCCCCCTCGATGGCTGCACTAAGAATCGGTAGCCCTTCCCGTTGTCGTTGGTTGGCAAATTCAACAATCAGGATGGCGTTTTTACCCAGCAACCCTATCAACATCACCAGTGATACCTGCGCATAGATATTATTCTGCAAACCAGCTAGTTGCAGGCACAAAAACGACCCGAATATGCCCGCTGGAAGCGATAATAAAACCGATAAAGGCAAGAACAGGCTCTCATACTGGGCTACCAGTAACAGATAAACAAAGACCAGGCAGATCATGAAAATAAAAATGGCCTGATCGCCCGACAAAACTTCTTCGCGCGACATACCCGACCAGGCGAAAGAGTAGCCACGTGGTAGTTCCTTATCGGCTACTTCCTGAACCGCCCGCAAGGCATCGCCACTACTATAACCCGGTGCGGCATCGCCATTGAGCAGGGCCGACATATACATATTATAGCGCGTAATCTGTTCTGGACCGTACACCCGTTCGAGTCGAACAAAATTAGAATAAGGCACCATTTCGCCTATACTGTTCTTCACCCGCAGGTTCAGCACATCCTCTGGTTTGGCTCGGTATTCGGGCGAGGCCTGTACCATTACTTTATACATCTGCCCAAACCGAATGAAATTAGACGCATAGTAGCTACCCAGCAGGGTTTGGAGGGTACTCATGGCATTATCAATCGAAACGCCTTTCTGGGCTGCTTTGTCCTGATCGATCTGCAACAGATATTGGGGAAAGCTAGGGTCGAAACTCGTAAAGGCATTCCCGATTTCGGGTCGCTTTTTTAAGGATTGAACAAAAGCATCAGCTACTTTTTTGGTCTTTTGCAAATCGCCCGTTCCCGTCCGATCCAGCATTCGCAGTTCAAAACCGCTCGAATTACCGAATCCAGGAACGGTTGGCGGTGGAAAGAACTGAATACTAGCATCCTGTACCCGCTTTGTTTTCGCTTCCAACTCCGTAATCACTTCTTCGAGCGACTGCTTGCGACTCCCCCAGTCTTTGAGGTTAATCATACCCATACCATACGAAGCCCCTACCCCATCGGTCATCAGGCTATACCCCGCCAGCGTCGATACATTGTCAACAGCGTCCATTTTTGACGCTATCTCCTGGATTTTATCCAGCACCGCTTCCGTACGTTTAAGGGTAGCGCCAACGGGTGTGGTTACGTTGATATAAATCATACCCTGATCTTCGGTGGGAATAAAGCCGGCTGGCAAAATCGAGCTTATCCCCCAGGTTCCCCCAGCAAACAGGACCAGCATACCCACCGTTATCATCCCTCGGCTGGCTACCCGCTTCAGCACGCGTTGATAGCGTCCGGTCATCGCTTCAAAACCACGATTGAACCAGGCAAAAAAGCGCCCCAGCACACCCGTAGGGGTATGGTTATGCGATGAACGAAGCAGCAACGCGCACAAAGCGGGCGTCAGCGTGACAGCGTTGACGCCGGAAATCACAATGGCAATAGCCAGCGTCAACGAAAACTGCCGGTAGAAAATACCAACTGGACCCGACATAAAGGCCACTGGAATAAAAACCGCCGACATGACCAGTGTAATGGCTACCAACGCCCCGCTAATTTCCTTCATGGCGGCAAACGTGGCCTCGCGCGGCCCCAAATGATCATCACTCATTTTGGCATGGACAGCCTCAACCACCACAATGGCATTATCGACCACAATTCCGATAGCCAGTACCAAGGCAAACAGCGTAAGCAGATTGATGGAAAACCCGATGCTGCTCATAAACGCAAACGATCCTATCAAAGCCACCGGCACGGCCAACGCGCAGATCAGCGTCGACCGCCAGTCCTGCAAAAACAGGAACACAACCAGAAACACCAATATAAAGGCCTCAATCAGTGTACGGATTACTTCATGAATCGACGCATCCAGAAACCGCGATACGTCGTATGCAAAGTTATACGTCATGCCCGACGAAAAACTTGTTTCCTTTAACTCAGCCATGCGTGTTTTGATGTTGTTGATCACCTCACGGGCATTCGAGCCTGGCCGTTGCTTGATCATAATCGAAGCTGACGGGCGACCATCTGTTTTCGAAAGCATGTCGTAATCCAAGGAACCGAATTCGATGTCAGCCACATCTTTTAGCCGCAGAATCTGACCGTCATGTTCGGCCCGCAAAACGAGATTTTCGTATTGTTTCGGATCGAAGAACTTACCGCTGTAGCGCAGTACATACTGGAGCATTTGCGGAGCCCGATCGGCACTTTCACCGGCTTTACCCGGTGCAGCCTCAACGTTTTGCTGTCGAATGGCCGTTATCACCTCATCGGGCGAAATGCTGTAGGCCGTCATTCGGTCGGGTCGGAGCCATACGCGCATCGAATACTCCCGCGAGCCCATAATATCGACAAACCCAACACCGTCTATCCGCTTCAGTTCGGCCAGTACATTGATGTCGGCAAAATTGTAGATGAACTTTTCATCGACCGTTGGATCTTCGCTGAAGATATTGAGGTACAGCAACATACTGTTCACCTCTTTTTCGGTCGAAACCCCGGCCTTGATAACTTCTTCGGGTAATTCATCCAGCACAGTCGTGACGCGGTTCTGAACACCCATAGCCGCCAGATCAGGGTCGGTACCTACCTTGAAGAAGACCTGAATAATGGTACTCCCGTCATTTCCCGATACAGAGTTCATATACACCATGCCGGGCACGCCGTTGATCGCCCGTTCAAGAGGCATGGCTACCGCTTTGGTAGCTACCTCGGCATTGGCTCCAGTGTATTTGGCGGTTACAGTAACCGAAGGCGGCACAATATCCGGGAACTGCGTAACCGGCAGCTCTAGCAAAGCCAATACGCCCAGCAAAGTGATCAATACCGAAATTACCGCCGACAGTAGAGGGCGTTTTATAAATAAATCAAACATGGCGTGTCTATATCATTGTTGAGCAAGTGTGTTTGGGGCTGCTGAGCTATCGGCTTCTACAGCTTCCGGGATGATCTGATCACCATCGCGAATATTCTGAATCCCCTCATACACAACACGTTCTCCGGGTGCCAGACCAGATCGAACGATGTAGTTCAATCCGACCCGTGCCTGGGGCACGAAACTCCTTGATTTCACTTTATTTGTTTTATCCACCACATACACGAAGTTCTTATCCTGCACTTCGAATACGGCTTTTTGTGGTACTAACAAGGCGTCTCCGACAATATTGGGGAGTCGGATTTTGCCGGACGATCCATGCTTGAGCAGCTTTTGCGGATTAGGAAATCGGGCCCGGAACGCAATGGTTCCCGATTCTTCTTCGAAAATGCTTTCCATGGTCTCAATTCGCCCCTTATGTGGGTATGGGGTTTCATCGGCCAGCATCATCTCGACCTCCTGTCCATTTTTCCCAGTCAGTTCACGGTGCTTTTTCAGAAAGCCCAGGTATTCTTTTTCCGATACATCAAAATAGGCAAACACTTCCCGGATGTCAGAAACGGTGGTCAGCAGAGCCCCTTCCTCGATCAGACTACCTATTTTGAACGGAATGCGGTTGATTACCCCATCGAAGGGAGCCCGTATGCTGGCATGAGCTAACCGCAAGGAGGCTGTCGACAGGGCCGACTGGGCCTCTTCAATCTGCGCCTTTGCTACGTCGAGTTTGGCTTTGGCCAGATCCAGCTCAGAAGGCGAAACGATTTTTTTATCAACCAATAGCTTAACCCGAGTCACTTCTACTTCGGCCGTTTTGGCACTGGCTTCCGCACTTTTCAGCGAGGCCTTTGCTTTATCCAGGCCAACTTTATATTCGGCAGCATTTAGACTAAACAGCAACTGCCCCTGATGAACCGATTGGCCCTCATCCACATAGATTTTTTCAAGAAAACCTGATACCCTGGCGCGTATTTCGACATTTCGAACAGCTTCGAGGGTGGTTACATAATCCCGCTGGAGCGTGGTCGACTGCCGGGCTAGTTGGACAACGGGTAACGTTAGCTTTTCGGTTTGCCCGGTTTGTGAGTCCTGACCTGCACAGCCAGCCAGGTATATACTCATTAATAGGGTGGTTAATTGAATTCCCTTTGTCATGGCTTCATAGAGCTATATAGTGATTCCAGCCAACGGCATGTGCCAATGGCCTGGAAAACGATTATCCTGATAATGTGTTAAAAAATGGGTGCAAAGTGACTAACTGACGGTAAGCCAGTTAATATTCTTTTGTAGTAACCAGCACACAACTGGTTGCGGAGTTTAGGCTACAGGCTGTGGGGGCGGAGCATGAATTTCCAGCACACACGTGGAAACAAACTCTGGCCGAAACGCTATATTGCCCGACAGCAGGTACTGAACAGGTAATTGTTTAGGCGCGAAAACAAAGAATGGGGCAAAGTCGTAGTCTGGTTCGAACTCAGTCAGTTCCGAATCATCATCAGGATCGTCATGTTCAGGAATTGCATCCTGTGATCCCAGACATTCTTCCAGTATGAACTCACCGATACTTTCGATTTGATTAACCGACATATCTTTATGGTCGACTGTGAACTGCCTCGATCGCAAAAGCGTATCCTGAACGTCGATGCTTACATTAAGCACTGTCAACGCGATCAGTAGGCAAAGCAGCCGGTATCCCAAAAAGTTATAGTATCGTTTCTTCATATCGTTTATGAACCAAATGTAATTCGGCTAAACAAGAAACTCAACTATTTTTTTATCAGATAGTTACGAAACTTGGATAAAGATAATGGAATCCCTGATAGATTAAATTTAGATTAAAATACTTTAATTCGATTATGCTCTTTTTACCTATTACGTCCCATCATGCCTACCTCATTCCAATCCAGACCTGGTATGAAGAAGCCTTTCCCATCGACGAACGACGCGATTTTGCCGAATTAACTGCCCTTCTCGCCTACCCAGATATGCATCTGTGCGCCCTGGTCAATGACAGTAGCTTAGTTGGGTTTATGCTCTATTGGCAATGGGATGAGGCTATTTTTGTGGAGCATTTTGCCATTGATCCTCATGAGCGCGGCAAACAGTTTGGGCAACAGGCGCTGGCTCAGTTGCTCGAACTGTCTTTTCAATATTGTCTGCTGGAAGTAGAACGCCCTGATGATGAAACAGGGTACAGACGCATTCGATTTTACGAACGGCAAGGGTTTACGTTGAATCCTTTCGACTATATTCAACCCCCTTATCAACCCGACAAAGCTCCAGTCCCCATGCGGCTAATGTCCATTCCAGCCATTCCAGATTCGGCAACATACGAGCGGCTTAGCCAACTAATAAAAGAGCGGGTTTATGAACGATTTTATGACGCTAACTGAATATTACCAATTCCACAAGACCGAGCGATCAATTTGGGCAATAGTCCCTCTTCCTGTCAGAATCATAGCCATTTCCAGTTCTTCCCTTAGAACTGACATCACTTTGGCGACGCCATCTGCCCCGCCACAGGCTAAACCATAACAAACGGGTTTCCCTACCAGTACAGCACTTGCTCCCAGGGCAATGGCTTTGAGAACATCGGTTCCTCTGCGTATGCCTCCATCGAGCATGATGGGAACTCGTCCGGCAACGCGCTCAGTAACCGAGGGCAGTACTTCGATCGTAGCGGGCACCGTATCCAGATTCCGGCCACCATGATTCGACACCACAATACCCGCAACCCCGGCCTCAATGGCCCGTTCGGCATCCTCTGCATTTAAGATTCCTTTCGCTACCACCGGAATGTTCACCACCGATGCCAACCAGGTAATATCGTTCCAGGTCAGGGGGTTTTTCTGCGGGCCCGGCGCAAGCATATAGGGTGCCTGAATACCAGGCGGTAAACCAAAGTTGATTCGTTGCTCACGATTACGGACTCCACCAACGGGAGTATCTACCGTCACACAAAGTGCCTGGCACCCCAAAGCTTCGGCTTTTTGTACAAGATCTTTCGTAAACTCCCGATCGTCACGAACATACAGTTGAAACCATAAAGGCTGTGTAGCCACTTCAGCAATGGCTTCAAGTGGAGTGGTTGTAAACGAACTAACAACATACGTAGCAGCCGCCATAGCAGCCCCCCGTGCAGTAGCCAGTTCGCCTTCGGGGTGCATAATCCGGTGGTAAGCCGTAGGCGCTATCAGAATAGGATAAGCGAGTTCTTGTCCAAATAACATGATCCGAGTATCGGGCTGAACAATGTGGGGCAGTCCCGTCGGATTGAGCTTAAGGGTATCAAACGCTTGTCGATTCCAGCGAAGCGTTAATTCATCAGCAGCGCCACTAGCTACATATTCATACGCCAACCGGCTCATTTTCTCTTCAGCTTTTTTTTCAAAATCGAAGAGATTGACCATACCCGACAAATCAACGATTTCACTAATCGGGAAATCAGTGGACATACTGAATGTTGAGGACTGATGATCAGAAGGCAGATTCGGGTCACTTGCCAGGTTATTCATTGATGTACTTCCGGTTTTTCACTGACGCAGAAACTCATGCTTTGAATCTCTTTCATATCCAAAGCCTATACAGCTTAAATTCTAAGATATATGCGCAAAACAGATTTTCTGCGCATAAAAAAACCGTCCAGCTGCCTAAAGGCAGCTGGACGGTTGGAAACCCGCGTCATTATTACGCGTTTTGCTTCATCCGAATGATATTCAGGGCAGCACCTGCCTTAAACCACTCGATTTGTCCTTCATTATACGTATGGTTTACCGCAAACTCGTCGGTTGTGCCATCTGCATGATGCAATATGATTTCGAGTGGGCGACCTGGTGCAAACTCGGTCAACCCCTCAATGTCAATCACATCATCTTCCTGAATTTTGTCGTAGTCGGCAGGATTCGCGAAAGTAAGCGCCAGCATACCCTGCTTTTTCAGGTTCGTTTCATGAATCCGGGCAAACGAACGGACCAGAATAGCCCGAACGCCCAGGAAGCGTGGCTCCATAGCCGCATGTTCGCGTGACGATCCTTCACCATAATTTTCATCGCCAACGACAATCGACCCGATACCAGCTGCTTTATAAGCCCGTTGAACGGCGGGAACTTCACCATACTCACCCGTCAACTGGTTCTTGACCGAGTTCGTCTTCTCGTTGAAGTAGTTCACGGCCCCGATCAACATATTGTTCGAGATGTTGTCGAGGTGACCCCGGTATTTCAGCCACGGACCAGCCATCGAAATATGGTCGGTCGTACATTTGCCTTTTGCTTTGATCAGCAGTTTCAGCCCTTTGATGTCGGTGCCTTCCCAGGCAGGGAACGGAGCCAGCAGTTGCAGACGGTCGGATGTTGGGCTAACAATAACCTGTACACTCGATCCATCTTCAGCCGGAGCCTGATAACCAGCATCATCTACAGCATAGCCTTTTACAGGCTGTTCGATACCCGCAGGTTCATCCAGTTTCACCTGTTCGCCCGCTTCGTTGGTCAGCGTATCGGTCATCGGGTTGAACGTCAGGTCACCAGCAATGGCGAAAGCTGTCACGATTTCAGGCGAGGCAACAAAGGCGTGTGTGCCTGCGTTACCGTCGTTCCGTTTCGCGAAGTTCCGGTTAAATGAGGTAATGATCGAGTTTTTGCGGGTCGGATCGTCCATGTGGCGTGCCCACTGCCCGATACAAGGTCCACAGGCATTGGCCATGACCACACCGCCAATTTCTTCAAAGGTATTCAGCAGGCCATCGCGTTCGGCAGTGAACCGCACCAGTTCAGAACCGGGTGTAACGGTAAACTCCGCTTTGGTTTTCAGATTCTTGGCCGTTGCCTGAGCAGCTACCGACGCCGAACGGGTCATGTCTTCGTAGCTGGAGTTGGTACATGAACCAATCAGACCCACTTCCAGTTTAGCTGGCCAGTTGTTTTCTTTTACCGCTTTGGCAAAGTTCGACAGCGGCCATGCCAGGTCAGGCGTAAAGGGTCCGTTGATATGGGGCTCCAGCTCCGATAGGTTGATTTCGATCAGTTGATCGTAATACGTAGCCGGATCGGCATACACTTCATCATCCGAACGCAGGTGTTGTTTAACGGCATCAGCAGCTTCAGCGATTTCGGCACGGCTGGTGGCTTTCAGATAGTTAGCCATCTTCTCGTCATAAGCAAAGATCGAGGTGGTAGCGCCGATTTCAGCACCCATATTACAGATGGTCCCTTTACCCGTAGCCGACAGGCTCTCTGCACCTTCGCCAAAGTATTCAACAATGCAACCTGTACCACCTTTTACGGTCAGGATACCGGCTACCCGAAGAATAACGTCTTTAGCCGATGCCCAGCCACTCAGTTTACCGGTCAGTTTAACACCGATCAGTTTCGGCATTTTCAATTCCCAGGCCAGGCCCGCCATTACGTCACAGGCATCAGCCCCCCCCACACCAATGGCGATCATGCCCAGACCACCCGCATTTGGCGTGTGCGAGTCGGTACCGATCATCATGCCACCGGGGAATGCGTAGTTTTCAATGACAACCTGGTGAATAATACCTGCACCAGGTTTCCAGAAACCGATGCCGTATTTGTTCGAGATGGACGACAGGAAGTCGTATACTTCTTTGTTTTTGCTTTTGGCAACATCAAGGTCCTTCTCAGCTCCTACTTCAGCCTGAATCAGGTGATCGCAGTGAACCGTAGAAGGAACTGCTACCTTCGGCCGACCTGCCTGCATAAACTGCAACAAGGCCATCTGGGCCGTTGCGTCCTGCATGGCTACGCGGTCAGGCGCAAAATCCACGTAGGCTTTTCCCCGCTCGTACGCTTGTGTAGGCGTACCGGCAAAGAGGTGACTGTATAAAATCTTTTCCGACAGAGTCAGCGGTTTGCCCACTGCCTGCCGGGCTGCTTCGACGCGTTCGCCAAGGTTGGCATACACACGCTGAATCATGTCTAAATCAAAAGCCATAGCAAATGAGGATAACAGGTTACTGATAAAAGCTGTTCTACAAAGACAACCAACGAATTCACAAAATGGATTCCGGTTAGCGTGCCAAAATTAGAAGATTCTGGCACGTTTTGGAAATATTACTTTGTATTACCGCGTACAAGATGGTAGGAAGGCTCTAAAAATTCATCAATTCTGGCCCTTCCCTCGTTATTTCGCCGAACCATCACCAACGAATAACCACTTTCTCATATCTTGGCGACCTATTTCATCTTTCGATTATATTGAATGAAGTTTAAAGCGATTACTCTTGCCAGCACCTTTTTGGGATTAGGCTTTTCTTTTTTTGCCTGTAATGACGATAACGAGAACCCAATACTTCCAACAACCTTCATAGCGGTTTTGACTGGTACGAATGAAAAACCCACTGCGACAACCTCCAACGCAACAGGTTCCTTTAGGGCCATTCTGGATGAAAGCACGCGCGTTTTGAGCTACACCGTTGCGTATGAGGGTCTGACACCAACGATGGGGCATCTACACCGGATCGACACAACCCGTACGGATGGTACTGGCCCGGTCGATATTCCGTTTCCAAGTTTAACCTCTCCTATTATTGGCAGTACGTCGGCCCTGACCCCACTCCAGATTTACCGACTAAAACACGGACAATACTACGCCAACCTGCATACGGCCCAGTACCCCGCCGGTGAAATCCGTGGCGATATACGGACTAAGTAGGTATTTATGCCTATTGGTACAGTGCAGAAAACCATTAGCTTTATTTACCTGATTTTTTGCTATGACGAATAGAGAATACCCCTATATTGCGGATTAAAAGTACATTAACTCACCAATCGGATAGCGGAATTCTTTTCTGCTGCTGATGCTTAGCTACTAACTCCTATGAAACTGGCAAACATCACACTCGTATTTGCGTCCGTTCTTGCCTGTGGCTTAATTGCCTGTGGTAACGACGAGAACCCAACGATCACATCGACCAAAACAACCTTGACGGCCAGCCTGAACGGAGCGAGCGAAAAACCAAGCTCAACCTCCTCAGCAGCTACCGGCACATTTACGGGGGTTGTGGATGAAAGCACTCGTGTTCTGAGCTACACCGTGACCTATACAGGTCCGTTTACTTCATCATTAACGGCAGGCCACCTGCATCGTATTACAAATACGACTGCCCTGACCGGAGGGGTTGAAATTCCGTTCACCAGCCTGGTTTCGCCTATTATAATCTAAGTTGTATGAAAATAGCTTGATGGGACACCAAGAAAAAAGACATAGCCAAGAGCAAGAGTACCTTTGAGGTGCGAAAACATCAGTAACCCGCTCTGACTATGTCTGAAAAAGTAGTGGCAATTTACTGCTTTCTAGATGATTTCTTTCTAGAAACCAATCACCCTAGATCGACCAAACCACAAGCTAAACCTAAAGTAACAGACAGCATTGTGTTGACTACCGCCATCATATCGGCTCGTTTCTTTGGGGGCAACCAAGCTTCAGCCATGCTCTATATGGCGGACAAGCAGGGTGTCCTTATGCTGGAAAAGTCGGCCTTTAATCGCCGGTTGCATCGACTCGCTCATACCTTGAGTGTCTTATTTTATTATTTGGCCGACTTCTTTAAAGCCTTGAATGTGAGCAGTCAGTATCTAATTGATTCATTTCCTGTATCGGTTTGCGATAATATTCGCATCAGCCGTTCACGGTTGGTCAAGGGGGAAGAGTATCGAGGCAAAATTGCTTCCAAACGACGGTTCTTCTTTGGGTATCGGGTGCAAGTAGTGACCACCAGTACTAAGCAGCCCGTGCAATTTTTTATTCTTCCGGGTTCGTACGCGGATATAACAGCTCTTCAGATGATGCATTTGCATTTGCCCGCAGGTAGCGAGGTGTTTGGTGATGCTGCCTACACCGACTACGAACAAGAGGAACTGTACGCTGATTGTGAACAGATTTCCTTACAGATTCAACGCAAGAGTAATAGTCATCGGGCTGACCCGATTTGGATAGCCGCTTACAAGAAGATGCGTCGTCAGGCAATCGAACAAGCTTTTAGTCAAGTCAAGTTGCGATTTCCTCAAAAGATTCATGCCGTTACCGAAGCGGGTTTCCTGATCAAGCTTGTCTTATTTCTACTTGCATACGCTCTAGAATCAAACTTGTATCATACAACTTAGATTATTATAGGAACTTTTCAGTTAGCCAATCAAAACCGGGTCGATAGCCTGAAGAATGGGTTTTACTATGCCAATCTGCATACAGCCCAATATCCGGGCGGAGAAATTCGCGGAGACATCAAGAAGAAATAATTCATTAACTTACATTATGGGCGTAAAAAAGGCCAGTCTGCATTTGCAGTACTGGCCTTTTGCATCAGTGATCCTTACCGATTACGCTACCGAAATGGTTTGGGCAGGCTGGTTAGTTTCAGGGTTTTTGGGTAGAACCACTTTCAGAACCCCATCGGTATAGGTAGCCGAAATACGTTCGGTTAGTACCTTATTATTTAGCTGAAAGGCCCGTTCGAACGACCGGCTGCCATATTCCTGATACGTGTATTTACTCTGATCATCAGCCGATTCCGACTGTTCAGCACCTTCATACGAAACGGTCAGCACATCATTCTTTATCGCCAGCTTAATATTCTCTTTCACGAGGGCCGGAGCGAACAATGAGATGGTGTAGTCGGTATCCGTTTCTTCGATGTTGACGGGTACCTGCTGGAACCAGCCACCGTGACGTTTCCCCCAGAAGCCGCCAGCCTTACCGCGTCCCCAGGGGCCGCCAAATCGGCCGCGTCCAAATCCGCCCCAATGACCACAATTCCCTTTATGTCCTGCTTCGAATGCTTGTTTGTTATACATGGTTGTGTGTGTTTATTTGTGTTTACTGATTTTACGATTGTTGTTAACGGCTATGATTTAGCCAATGGAAATGACCCGACTATAGGTTGGATAAGCTACGTTCGACCGATAGGCCGGATCATCGATAGAAATAATGTTCGTTGACTGCCAACGCCCCCGCTCCAGGGGCCCAAATGCCCGACCCGCCAAACGAGGTCCAACAAAGCGTGCCAGCAGAAACAGACCGGCTCCTACTAGCAGAACTTTCAAAATGAGGGTCAGAAGAAACAAAGCTAACCCGACAGCCAGTGCTACACCGGCTATTCTCCAGATAATGTTCATGTTGTTTATGATTTAATGGTTCAAAAGTCCAGTTCAGAAGAAGATTGGGTAATTACCAATCTGACGCGTCATTTCAATAATCTACTTCCAATTCAGGTGCTTTGATAGGGATGACGGACAAGGCTAGCGTTTTACTTTAAACAATGATGCGTTTTTTTTCAAACAGGTTGGTATTTACTTAAACGAGGCCAAAGAATCAACACACAATGCATTGATTTGCAAACACTTACCTACATATACCTTAATACATCGTTTTTTATAAAATTTTAGCAATCGCCTAAAAAGGTGTCACCTCCAGATAAAGCACTAAGCTCTATTCATGGAGTTGACGTAAAAACTGCGGTGCAGAAAATAGGATGATCAGGGATTATGAAGTAGTACAGATGCGCTGGAATTTAGATACTGCAACTGCCCAGTAGACTCAAATCGAATGCTTCGGGCCGTTGCACTGTTTGTCGTGATGGTTACCGTATGCCCATCACGAACGACTACATCGTCGCACACACTCGGTACTCGCCCACAATTCCAGGTAGTTGCGGTATGCCAGCTTCCCGATGATGTACTCTGGCAAGCACCCCGACTAATAAAAATATTATCAATTCGCAACTGATCCCGCGCCCCTGAAACGCCTACACCTGTATAGTAGTACTGCCACAAAAGCTGTATATAGGGTTTATTGAGTAAGGCCGCCGGTAATGCTACAGGGCCAATTACCTGACTATGACCGGGTAATGTGTTACGCACATATTCAACCGGATTATTGGAAGCATCCAGCAGGTCGGTAAATGGGCCAGAGTTACCAATCCGATAGCGTAACCGAATGTTGTAACGACGCGGATTGGCCGTAACAGTTCCACCCGTCCACTGTACCGATGCCTCAGTTACATTAGTAGTACGGAGTGCAAGTACCATTCCGCCCAACGCTGTAGAAATATACCCGGCTGGCGCACTCCCTGTGTTGATAAACGCCACCCCATTTTCTCCCAAACCATTAATTCGCGTAGCGCTGGTCAGGTTATAAGCCCCTTTCACCGTGTCGGCTAGTGCATACGTTGCTGATAGCGTAGGGTCTTCCTGATTCATACTGACAAAGTGCATATTCGGTGGGTAAGTACCCGAAGGCGTGGTTGGAGAAAACTGGTCAAACCGATAGTCGCAAGTACTCAATGTATAGGCTGCTGGCTTGCCTACAAAGGAGTTATCTTCATCAAAAACGGCTGTCAGGGTTCTGTTGGCAGTTGGATTGAACGTATAGGCCGTATCGGTAGAAATAGTTATCCCACTTTCCTGCCAGGCTATAAAACGATAACCCACCAGCGGCTTTGCCACTACTCGAACCGAATTACCCTGAAAATAAACCCCTGTCCACGGATACGGATTAGTAGCTACGCCGGGGGTTGAAGAAAGTATGTCGATTGTGTTGATTTTCACATACCCTTGCGTGGCATTCGATACGGCCAGTGTAATATTCCGGTTTGCACTTAAACTAAATCGAGCACGCAGATGGTCGCGTACCGAAGAGGGGCGTTGCTGAAGAAATGTGCGAACGGTGCTTAAATTCGTGAGCCATTTGGTAACCGAATTTCCTGTCTTCCAGCGGTTGAAATGCTCATCCATATAGGGCTGGTAGGCCTGCTGAAACGAATCGAGTAATGCAACGCCCCGGCTGGGTATAAAGGTAGTATTAAGCAGATCGGCAAACCGATTAATAAAATACGATTTATAGCTACTCACCTCAAGCAATCGACGGAGAAAACGAGTGTATTCCGTAACCGACGCATCATAACCCGCTGTCGATGTAGCCCGATCCAATGAGTTGGAGGTGTAGGAATTCCCGGCTCCCATTGTCCAGTCCATATCATTCATCATCCAGCGAAACCGACCGTCGTGCCCTTTACGCGCATTAGCCAGGTATTGGCTGGTGCGTTTTCGCCAGAGTTGCTGATTATTGTACGGCCAGTCGAAGTTTCCCGAATAAATTTCTGTGATCTGGTAGTCCGAAAAACTTTCGACATCCATTAGTGTATTTACATAGTTGTAGTCGATGGTAGGTGTTCCAACAAAATAGTCCTTCATGGCGTAGAACTTGACCAAATCTCCATCATCGGCAACATAAGCCCCATAATCGAACTTAATAACATCAACACTATCGGCATCCACACCATAATTTCGATTTATGTAGTATTTATCATACCGTTCCATCAAGGTGTGTACACCCCAATATTCACCATTTAGTAAGACAATACCTGGGCGATTGGATTGGGTTTCGAACGGAAGGTGCCGAACCATCGTTTGCACAAACGCATCGATTAGGATCGTGTTATCCCAGTCATTACCACCATTTCTAAGCAACAGCCGATTATAAAACTGGTTGATCGGACGGTTCACAAAGAAGGGATAACTGAAATCACTATCGCCATATAATCGTAGTGATTTACGGGGGACTGACCGCGAGCATCCCCCGTTGATTGACATATCAATCCGCTGATTCAGAATTGAACTTCCGTTGATAAAGAATTGGGCATTAGCCGACCGTTCCCAGTTATCACCTTTCAAAGTAAAATTGCCGGGCGAGCAGAAAATTGTTTCGGCTGTAGGGTTACCCGATCGCCAGCCATCAAATGTGGCACCAGCCGTGTATATCCCGGAATTGTAATCGAATAGTGATCGTTCATTGGTAGCAATCGACACCACGGGCAGGTTTCCATACCGATTGGCGGGGGCAATCAAATACGTTTCTGTAACAATATCACTCACCAAGGCATTGGCCTTATAGGCTACTGCCCGCACTACGGTTCCCTTAAAGATGGGTGATGTAGGGACATAATAAGGCGACGAATTGAAGGTCGATGATTTAAGGGATACTTTATTTGGGTCACTACTTCGATCACTAATGGTTAATGGAGCCGAATAGGTAAACGACTGATAGCTTCCTGTCAATAATGATCCATAACCCTGCCCAGGCAATTCGGGATAGTTATTTTTATACTGAAATGTATTGGGTCCAGGGTTTACCGGATCAGGTTCTGAACCATCCAATGTGTAATAAATGGTAGCTGTAGGATCAGGCGATGTGATTGTCAGGCTAAATCCAGAGGTATAAAAACCACCCACCTTCGAGAAGACCGGAGCACTGACGACTTCTGTATACCCTGTTTTAGAATTGTTACTGGCACCAGGGCTCGTGTTGTTGACCGAACTGGTTCGTTGAAAATAAAACCAGTCTGCCGCACCATTGGGTTTACGCCCCCAAGAAACATCCGTTCGTTGCGGTCCAAATACGACCTGATCTACCACAGTTGTTCCATCAGGCCGTACGAGACTAATCATTTCGCCATCGGCCGACAGCTTAAAGCCTACATGCAGCACACCACGGATAGTCATATCGCTGGCCCATAATAGCAAAAATCCATTAGCCGGAATTATGGTCTGTGAAGAACCGGTTGGTATCCGATATTTTGTTAGCGTGGAGTTATCAGAAACATAGTAACCAGCAATATCAACGGACGTAGCGTTCGGATTATAAATTTCAAACCAGTCTTCATATGAGCCCGAACCATCGGTAATAGTTCGGGAGTTAGACGCCATGATCTCATTAATGTAAAGCTGTTGGGCCTTGCTAGTCAGGCTCATTGCAACCAAAAAAGTCAGTAGCAGCGTAGCATTAAGGAGCAATTGTTTCATGGTGGGCGCTTTTTTCATTTTTAATCGTTTTTCTATAACGAACCAATTAAAAATGCAGCAAAATCAACGCCAATCTGATTATTTGTTCACCATAAATTACCGTAAATACACCATCAGTAACTTTTATCGCAACTAAACTAGTCTTTGAAATTATACATCAACCTACGATTTTCAGGATGGTCTGGTATAAAACTTCGCTTCCTAAAGCCAGGTCCTCATAAGAAGCATATTCTAGTGGGTTATGGCTAATGCCATCTTTACAACGAACAAAAATCATCCCAAAATCGCAGGCCTCCGACATAACCAGTGCATCGTGAAAGGGGCCACTTACCAGTTCTGGCGCATTGAGGCCCAACTCCTCACAACTCGCCCGAATAGTGTTCTTGATCCACTCAGCACAATAGCTTGATTTGATATCCGTATCTACGGTCAGGTCGTAACTGAGTCCGTGAGCTTGCGAAATCTCGTCAATAGCTGTTTTTAATTGCTGTTCGCAGCTATTCCGACGTTCCATATCGATGTCGCGAAATTCCATAGTCATGCTGACAGCCTCCGGTATGATATTTCGGGATGCTGGAAACACGTTTAGGGTCCCGACCGTGCCTACTGTTGGAGCAGGCGTAAACTGCGAAGCAATTTCATTGACGGCAACCACCACTTTAGCCGCTCCCAATAGCGCATCTTTCCGCAATGGCATAGGTACCGAACCCGCATGGCCGGCCATTCCGTTCAGTTTCAAGCTTAGCAGTAAGGGGCCAGCTATTCCAGTGACAATACCAATCGGCTTGTTGGTCTTATCCAGAATTGGCCCCTGCTCGATATGCAGTTCAATAAAGCATCGGATGCTGCCAGGCGCATATTCATCCTCTTTAAACTTTGTCATATCACAGCCAAAGTCAATCAGAGCCTGCTCACGCGTAATTCCATCTTTATCCGTACGTTGCAATTCCCCTTCTTCCAGCTTACCCAGAATACCCCTCGACCCGAACAGCCCTTTGTTGAATCTCCAGCTTTCTTCGTCGGCAAATGCAATGACATCGATACTCACCTCGGGAACGATTCCTTTTTCAGCGATGGAACAAACGGCTTCAATGGCACATAAGACCCCGGCAATTCCATCAAAACGCCCCCCATACGGCTGGGTATCGAGGTGTGAGCCAGTCATTAAAATGGGGGCTTCAGTATTTTTGCCCTGCAAGCGACCAATTAAGTTGCCAAAACTATCGATACGAACCGTCAATCCTGCTGACTCCATCCAGCCTCTGGCGTGTTCGAACATTTTTTTTTCCAGCTGCGAATGCGCCGGCCTGCACATACCCGTCTCACCTATTTTGCCAATTTCACTCGAAACCTCAAAAAAATGTTGTAAACGTGCCGCGTTGATATTCATTCAGAAAATATGTTTTGGTCTTTATTTAACAGTTGACTTAAACCATGACTCAATTCCAGTGACTACTTTCAAGACCCCCGATAGGTTGAATAGCCAAATGGGTTAAGAAGTAACGGAACATGATAATGTTCGCCTGTTGTGATGGCAAACGTGATTTCGACAAACGGATAAAACGTAACCACATTCAGCAACTCATAATATGCGCCGGTTTCAAATCGTAATTTATAAACGCCTGTTGGCAGTACAGTCTCTTTTGCTAGCAAATCCATAATCCGCCCATCTGAATTAGTAATTCCCCGACCAATTTCCAGCCATTCGCGCTGCTGCTGATACAGAATCACATTGACACTTTCGGCCGGTTTCCCGCGAGTTGTATCCAGAATATGGGTGGTGATTGTACTCATGTTCCTAAAAGTTTTTCCAGTCGGATTTTCGTGATCTTATTCTGTTCCTGCATCGCGATCTTAATCTCCTCTTCAGGTGAATGAGGCAACCGCGATTCGAGGCTGTTTAGCATCTCAACAGCCGATTTACCCGTGGCACAAACAATGAATATATAGCCAAATTTCTCTTCGTACAATCGGTTGCCTTCGGCCAGTCGTTGAAGTACAACTTCCGAGGCATCTGCCACACCCGACTGCTCATCCGACGCCCAGTTTCGCGTACTGGTAAATTTTGACCGTAATGAGTTTATGTCGCCAATTTTCGGATGATGAGCAAACGCTTCTTTCCAATCAGCTTCGGAGCAGGCAAACCAGACCATTTCAGCCTGTTCGAATAAGGTTTCACGGCTATCGACCGGAAATAATTTAACCATGTCGTTCACCCAGGTTGAAGAGCCGCAGCAGGTTGCCAGAGCTGCTTTCAGTTCAGAAACAGGTGCGTCGTTTAATTCAGGCAAGGTCATACGGATAACTTATATCAACTAGATCACGGTTGGAAAACGGTTGACATTCTTGTAATAAATATATACGGCAGGCTCTTTGCCCATTGCCGTAAACCACTGCTGGCAGTAGGGAGCCATCCAGATTGAATCCCCTTTTTTAATGGGATACCACTCCTGATCAAGCATATATACCCCCTGCCCCTGTAAGTATATGAGTCCATGCTCCATAATGTGCGTTTCCACAAAAGGAAGATGTCCACCCGGATCGTAGGTAAAAATATTGACTGCCATATCGAACGCTAGTGTATCGGGCAATAACACCTGCAATCGTAACGCCGGATCACCCAAATACGTAGGGCCTTCAATCGTTGCCGCATCGCCAAATAGGACGGGGGGCACGTCATACCCATCCAGTTTTTCATATACCTTATGAAAGCTGAGGAGTTGAGTATTGGTTTCCGGCTGTTCGAACCGATACACCTTTCCAATAGGAATATAAACAAATTGCCCCTGGCTCAGCTTTCTCGTCTCGCCGTCAACGGTTGCCGAAACCTGGCCTTGTATAACATAAAAAAATAACTGTGATGCCTGCGTAGTGCCTGTCAGTTCACCCTTTTCGGTCAGTGTGATGAGTGTCTGGCACAGGTTTGCCCCCATTTGCTCATTAATAATGACATTCACCGTACAATTTTCCCAGCCGGGTACCCGACTGTTGATGTACCCATCCGGGCTAATGATAGCGTGGTTTCGTTTGACAACCGACCGGGTAAGCGCTGATATTTCCATATTTTCTGCTGATAAACTGCGTCTCTCTTTCCTAATGATCTAAACGCTGTAGGACTACAGCCTGATAAGCTTTTTCATAAACTGATCGGCTACTTTCAGAGCAGCGGCCAGGTCAGTCAATTCAACCTGTTCAAGTGGATTATGGCTAATGCCTTCGAAACACCTGACAAACAGCATGGCTATCGGTGCTACCTGCGATATCGGAACACCATCGTGCCCGGCACCACTAACCAGTCGTACAACATCATACCCGCTTTCGGCAATAGCTGTAGCCAGCAGATTGGTCAACTGGGTATCGCAGCCTACGGGTGCTGTTTCCTGAATCAGTTTCCAGTCGACCACTACAGAACGCATCCGACCTAATTGACTACAGGCATCCCGTAGCGACTGGTAGGCCTTTGTTAATACAGCCTCGTCGTTACTCCGTATATCCAGACTACAGACCACCTCGCCGGGGATCACATTACTGGCAGCATCGGCAACTGTTAATTTACCGACTGTTGCCACCAGATTTGACTGACTACCGGCTAGTTGCTCAACGATCAGAATAAATTCAGAAGCTGCGCAAAGTGCATCCCGACGCATAGACATCGGCACTGTACCGGCATGGCCTGCCATTCCTCTGAAAGTGATCTCAACCCGCTTCTGACCAGCTATGTCCGTCACAACAGCCACGGGTATGACTTTTTCATATAAAACCGGGCCCTGTTCAATATGAATTTCGAAGTAGCCAAGCCAATCTTGAGGTGCTATGGCCTCGGATACCAGGGCGCCAGGGTCTCCTCCCATTGCCTGAATAACGTCAGAGAGCGATGTACCCGATGCATCTTTTTTATCCAGCAACGTTTCATCAAACGACCCAGCCACCACCTTACTCCCTAAATAGGTCGTATGAAATCGAACCCCCTCTTCATCACTAAATGCAATTAACTCAATATGAAATGGCAAAGGCTGCTCCGACTGGATAAGCTGTTCTATCAGATCAAGTCCCATAATAATGCCAAGAGGGCCATCAAACTTGCCTGCGTTGACAACCGTATCCATATGCGATGCAATGACAAACGTTCTGGCCTTTTTCATTGGGCTCACCCATCGACCCCGAACGTTTCCAAGGGTATCGACACGAGTCTGTAGACCAAGCACTTCCATCCACTGTCGGATCTGTCGACTCCCCTCAAGAAAAGACGGGCTACCAAACGTACGGGTAATGCCTGTCGTAGCTTCGCTGATCGAAGCCAATTGATCGATTTTATAAAGGATTGCCGATGCGCGCTGTGTATACGTATTCATACTACTTAATCGGTAAGCAAACCGATTTCATTTATGATCAATTTAGCAACGCTTTCCCCTCGTTAAGCCGCAAAAAACCACTCCGATCAAACACCTGAATACCAGACAGGTACGTTTGCTCCACTACCCCATAAAGCTCTTGATGGAGGTAGGGAGTTATCTTGTGTTTATGCTGGAGTATATCCTCCGACACAGTAAACGTTTTGTGAGGGTTCCAAACGACTAAATCAGCATCGAATCCTTTGGTTATTTGTCCCTTTCGGCTCGCCAATCCAGCTAACTCAGCCGGTTTTTCACAAAGCCACCGAGCCATATCAGGTAGTGTACAGCCTCGTTGACGAGCAGCCGTCCACAAAGCAGGTAAAGCAAGCTGTAGCGAAGCAATGCCCCCCCAGGCTTTCCTAAAATTACCGCTCTCCAGGCATTTCAAATCAGCGGGTGCTGGTGAATGATCGGTGGCCACAAAATCAATGATTCCGGCTTTCAGAGCTTCCCACAGTAGATTTCTATTCGCCCGATCCCGAATCGGTGGGGCACATTTAAATTGTGTCTGTCCATCGGGGATTGATTCGGCATTGAAAAACAGGTAATGCTGAGCCGTTTCGACGGTTAGCGGCAGCCCTTTTTCTTTGGCCCTGGCGATCGGTTCAATCGAATTGTCTGACGATAAATGGACAATATGCGTTCGGCAATTAAATTCTTCGCACATTCGAATCATTAGGGCGATGGCTTTATCCTCCCATTCTTTAGGCCGCGACGTCAGGTAATTCCGATACGACCGTACATCGCCAGTTGCCAGGGTTTCATCCGTCGATAATTCACAGTGTACCAGTAGTGGTAGATTGTACCGGGCGAGAATCGGCATGGCTTTCTGCAAATCCAACTCCGTCACGTTCGGAAATTCATCGATACCGGAATGTGTCAAAAACGCCTTGAATCCCAGTACACCTTTATCTATCAGTGGCTCAATTTCGTTCGTATTTCCAGGGACAAGCCCTCCCCAGAAACCGCAGTTTGTGTGCAGTTTTTCGGAAAGAGCCGCTAGTTTCTGTTCGAATGCCTCCACCGTAGTCGTCACGGGCGACGAATTGAGTGGCATATCGACCAGTGTTGTCACACCTCCTGCCACTGCAGCCCGGGTAGCGGTATCAAAACCCTCCCATTCTGTCCGGCCAGGTTCATTGATGTGTACATGTGGATCGATGATTCCAGCCATCAGTACCTTATCACCAAGGTCATGTACAACAGCCGAAAATTCAGATGGCAGTTCAGGCAATACATCCGCAATCCGGCCATTTTTTACGATAACAACTGCCCGTCTGACCCCTTCTGGTGTAACGACCTGACTACTTCTTAACCCAAAATTATTCATATCTGCTTTTATCGGCCAATCCATTCGGTTATCTCTACTACGACGCCCTATCCATAAACCACAGATTACCATTCATTTTTACTAAGAATGGTGCTGCACCTGGCGAATGAGAACGTCTAAAAATAGAAAATTAATAGCTATACTAGGGGTAAATACTACCGAAAACAGCCGAAACGACCATGAAGACCATCCTGAAAGAAAATGCGTACGGGAAGAATGCAGTAAACCTATCAAAAATCATTCGACACCCTACTTACCACGAATTCCGCCAAATTTCTGTCAATATATCCTTAAAAGGTGACTTCGAAACCGCCCACACCCTGGGCGACAATTCAAAGATTCTCCCAACCGATACGCAGAAGAACACCGTTTACGCCCTGGCCAAAGAACACTTTACAGATTCCATCGAACATTTTGCCCTCTACCTTGCCAATTATTTCCTGGCAACCAACCCACAGGTTAGTCAAGCTACGGTCGACATTATTGAATTCCCGTGGACACAAATGGCATTTGATGGCGACCTACATACACATGCTTATCTGGGTGGCAGCTCCGAAAAACATACCACCTCCGTTATTCAAACTCGAAACGCTGTGACCGTCACGTCCGGCCTAAAGGACTTGTTGATCCTTAAAACAACCGATTCCGGCTTTGAAGGCTATATAAAAGATCAATTTACTACGTTGAAGGAAACCGCCGATCGAATTTTCGCTACGCAATGCGAAGCAAGCTGGACGTATACCCAACAGGAACTTGACTTTACAGCGCTGTTTACAAAAATCAGAGAGACCCTACTAAAAACATTTGCCCATCACAAGAGTCTGTCGGTTCAGCAAACGCTATTGGCTATGGGGGAGGCTGTCCTTAACGAAACGCCCGAGGTCATCGAGATTAGCCTTAAACTACCTAATAAACACCACATTTTGTTCAATCTGGAGCAATTCGGCATGGAGAATAAAAACGAGATTTTCATCGCAACCGACGTACCCTATGGGTACATCACCGGAACAATGACAAGAGACTAGTGAGGTCCTAATAACCAGTTCATTATAATTAGCCGATGCTAGTAAATCGCTTATGTTTATGACTGGTCAAGTTGGTCGTCAGTATAATTTTTCGTAGGTGATCCGGATCGGTCTATCAGCGTTCAGCGTCTCTTCATCCAGGATCCGCATCTTGTTGGTGCCGGGAATGAGTACGTAATCATCCCAAAGTTTCAGTGTTTTTTCGCCAGAACGAACAGTAATCGTGCGCTCATCGACCCCAACCGACAGTGTAACCTCATTGCCAAGACGGAGATTTTTCGGAAGCACAACAAGGACAAAAAGGCGCTGGTTAGATACCTGATTTCCAAAGCCACCCAATCGGTATCGATACTTTTCCTTTGAAAGAACGGCTGTGTGCTGTGAAGGCAAGGAATCTGTTTGGGCGAGGGTCTTCGGTTGCTCTATCGCATACCCGTTCCTGAACAGAAAACATAAAACAGACAATAGACCAATTTTCATAGCGAGATTAAGGAATACACTATAAATGACTAACGAAAACAGAGCGTTTTGTATGCCATTAAAATACAACATTCTTTTCAGCAAGCCATAACGTAAACAGCCACATTGAATTCCAGACTACTAACCACGTTTTAAAGCACTTATCGTCTACCACGAATTCAGTCAACAACATCCTTATTTATCATACTGCGGCCATTAAAAACGAAGAGCAGCCCAGGAGCTGCTCTTTGAAACTGATCAGAATTTATAGTACTTAGCGACCGCCAAACAAGCCGCCCAGCATACCGCCCAGGCCTCCTCCGCCACCCTGCTGGGTAGCTACCCGAAGCAGGTCGTTCATATCCAGTTTACCATCGGCCATGGCCGATCCAGCCATCCCCATCCAGTCAATACCTTGTTGCCCCGTGGCCGCCCCTAGAATTGAGTTCCCATCGACACTGGAGTCGTTCGGGTCCGATGCTTTATGCATAAGCTTACTGAGCACAACTGGAACAAGGGCACCAGCCACCGACATGGCAACCTGGGGCGAAATGCCCAATTTTTCCATTAAATTTTCTTCGACATGACTCTGTACCCCCTGTGTTACAGGGCTCTGCTGAACATTTCCTCCATTCACAACCATACCCAGCAAATTGCCAAGTCCACCACCCTGAGCCTGCTGGCCCAGGCCACTCAGAATACTGCTCGCCACAGTCTGCATCACGCTATCATTCTGACTGTTTGGAATAGCCGGGTTATTAATTACTGACTGACCAGCCTGCTGCTGCACTAGATTCATCAATGTTTCAAACATGGTTTCTTGCTTTTAATGGTTAAGCGGGAAAAGGTTTCTTTTCTTGATACCCGCGTTAAAAATAGACAGACGACAACAGTTACTTCAATAGGAATCGGTTTTATTTGTCGTAAATCTATTAACTACGCTTATGACGCACGAAGAGTCCAAAAGTAGCAACTCAACTTCAGAAAAAAAGTTGTTTACTGAAAAAGCGAATCTGCTACTTCCAGATTTACTCTATCCAAGCGAGTCTGACGAACCCATCGAAACTGTCACCTGCTATTTAAAACAGGCTGACCCGCTTACGGTTAGTCAGATTAAAGACTGGTTGATGCTTCCTCCTGAAATTTACGTGGAAGAAATGCCGGAAGCCGACTTTTGGGAGCCCGTTGTTTCTGAACAGGATTGGTATGGAAATGACGAGAAAGCTCGTACCGCGAAATTTCAGGCGTTACAACAACTGGTTGAAACTGACTTATCCATACGTCAGGTATTTCGTATAGGTGATTCCGAAATAGATGTGTATTTACTGGGCCTTCAGGCCGAAGAAGGACGGGCAGGCCTAAAAACGAAAATCGTGCAGACGTAAAGGCAGTACAAAGAGGGCGGAGTAAGGAGTAGGAGAAACGCTAAATATGCGTCATTAATCCTATTCCTTACTCCGCCCTCTTTGTACTAATTTCTGTTTACTTTACTTGCTCCACAACGGCGGCAAATGCTTCCGGGTGATTCATGGCCAGATCGGCCAATACTTTACGGTTGAGTTCGATGCCAGATTTGTTCAGGGCACCCATCAGTGCTGAATACGACATGCCGTTAATGCGGGCACCAGCGTTGATCCGCTGAATCCAGAGAGCCCGGAAATCGCGTTTTTTGGCACGACGGTCGCGGTATGCGTATCCTAAACCTTTTTCAACAGCATTTTTAGCAACTGTCCAAACATTTTTACGCCGACCAAAATAGCCTTTGGCCAGCTTCATTACTTTTTTCCGACGCGCCCGTGAGGCAACGTGATTGACGGAACGTGGCATTGTAAATTAAGTTGTTTTTTGACGACAGGCGGAAAAGAAGGGTAGCGTAAATAATGACGATTATTGTTCTGTCACCATTCTTTTTTCATCCTTCATTCGCTTTTGGCCCGGCATCGGGTGAAACATAAAACCAGGATGCACCCCGCATCCCTTTTGACTAGTTAGACGTTCAGCAACGCTTTGATGCGACGCTCGTCTGTACTATCTACTACAGCAGCGTGTACTAAATTACGCTTCTGCTTGGTGGTTTTTTTCGTCAGAATATGACTATGGAAGGCATGCTTCCGCTTGATTTTACCGGTACCGGTCAGCTTGAAACGCTTCTTGGCAGCCGAGTTGGTTTTTACTTTTGGCATTGGAGTAAACCGCTTGTATGGAATATTTTAGTAAACAGGCCGCAAAGATACAAAAAACAACGCTAAAGTTAAAGCGGAAACCAAGAGGAATAAACGGTTTTCCATCTAATCCACCTACTTTCCGCTTTAACTTTAACGTAAACTATTTTTTAGTGACAGCCTTGGGCGACAGAAAAACGGTCATTCGTTTTCCTTCGAGTTTGGGTTCAGCTTCAACTTTACCGTACTCTTCCAGCCCCTTAGCAAAGCGGTCAAGCAATTGAGAACCTCGGTCTTTAAATACAATCGCCCGACCTACGAATTGCACGTAAGCTTTTACTTTGGCCCCTTCTTTCAGGAAGTTTATAGCGTGTTTCAGTTTGAAATCGAAGTCGTGATCATCAGTATTTGGGCCAAACCGAATCTCCTTAATAACGACTTTTGTGGCATTCGCCTTGATTTCTTTCTGCTTTTTCTTCTGCTCGTATTTGAACTTAGAGTAATCGACTATACGGCAAACAGGCGGCACAGCATTAGGCGATACCTCAACGAGATCGAGTCCCTGAGCCTTAGCCATCGCTTGTGCTTTATTTATGTCGTAGATTCCCTGCTCTACATTTTCACCGACCACCCGAACTTCGCGGGCCAGGATGCGCTCATTGACTTTGTACGGTTCTTCAACCACACGACGAGGTGGTCTGCGCTGGGGTAATGCCATAGATTGTGTTTAGGGTAACAAATTGTTTAATGTTGACTTTTATATGAACTGATGAAAAGTCGCTTGGATAACGTAACGATTTTTAAAAAGTTCGGTAAACTATTGAAAATAGCACTGCAAAACAAGTTTACAGTCTGCACTTTATAGTTTTCGGTTGACCAACGTATGAAACAAGGTACGTCAGCCAACCGAAAACTGTAAACTTATAGCTTAACTTCTGTCTGGAACGTTTTGACAAACTCGTCCACACTCATGCTACCAAGATCGCCCTGCCCTTTACGACGGACCGATACTTTGCCATCAGCGGCTTCTTTTTCCCCTACAATAAGCATGTAAGGCACTTTAGCTACTTCTGCATCCCGAATCTTCCGACCGATTTTTTCGTCGCGTAAATCGACAAAGCCACGAATATCATGCTCTTGCAAACTGAAGAACAGATCGTTGGCATAATGTTCGTATTTCTCCGAAATCGGCAGAATTGCGATCTGGTCAGGCGAAAGCCAGAGCGGAAAGTTACCACCTGAATTTTCGATCAGGATGGCGATAAATCGCTCCATGGACCCAAACGGTGCCCGGTGAATCATAACGGGCCGATGTTTCTGGTTATCAGCACCAATGTATTCCAGCTCGAATCGATTCGGCAGGTTATAGTCAACCTGAATCGTACCGAGTTGCCATTTGCGCCCCAGGGCATCACGCACCATGAAATCAAGCTTTGGTCCGTAAAAAGCAGCTTCGCCTAATTCCATAACGGTTGGCAAACCTTTCTCGGCAGCTGATTCAATAATAGCAGCTTCGGCTTTCTCCCACAAGTCGTCGGAGCCGATGTATTTCGTTTTATTCTCTGGGTCACGCAAGGATACCTGAGCGCTATAATCTTCAAAACCAAGTGATTTAAAGACATACAGCACCAGATCGATCACTTTCATAAACTCATCCTTCACCTGATCGGGTCGACAGAAGATGTGTGCATCATCCTGCGTAAATCCACGTACGCGTGTTAGTCCATGCAATTCCCCCGACTGCTCGTAGCGATACACCGTTCCAAACTCAGCCAATCGGAGCGGTAAATCCCGATACGAACGTGGGCGGGTTTTATAAATTTCGCAGTGGTGCGGGCAATTCATCGGTTTTAGCAAAAACTCCTCGTTCGGATCAGGGGTTTTAATGGGTTGGAACGAATCTTCACCATATTTTTCCCAGTGACCCGAAGTAACATACAATTGCTTGCTACCAATATGAGGAGTCACAACAGGCGAATACCCAGCCCGTATCTGAGCTTTGCGTAGAAAATTTTCCAGCCGTTCGCGCAGCATGGTACCTTTGGGTAACCAGAGCGGAAGGCCAGCGCCTACTTTTTCCGAAAATGCAAACAGTTCCAGCTCCTTACCCAACTTGCGGTGGTCGCGTTTTTTTGCTTCTTCAAGAAGGTACAGGTATTCATCAAGCTCCTTCTGTTTCGGATACGTTACGGCGTAAATCCGGGTAAGCTGTTTATTCTTCTCGTTACCCCGCCAATAGGCACCGGCAACGTTCATCAATTTTGCAGCTTTAATAAAACCCGTATTCGGGATATGCGGTCCCCGGCAAAGGTCGGTAAAATTACCCTGGGTGTAAAATGTAATCGTACCATCATCGAGCCCTTCGAGCAAGTCCAGTTTGTATGGATCACCTTTCTCTTCAAAATAGGCAATCGCATCGGCTTTGCTCATCGGCTTGCGGATATACTGTTCTTTCTGACGAGCCAGTTCGAGCATTTTATCCTCGACCCGCTTGAAGTCTTCCTGCGAAAAGGGTTGCCCACCCAGATCAACATCATAATAAAAGCCGGTTTCGATGGCTGGACCGATCCCAAATTTCACACCGGGATACAGGGCTTCCAGCGCTTCGGCCAGCAAGTGAGCCGACGAATGCCAGAACGTGGCCTTGCCCTCGGCATCATTCCATGTCAGAAGCTGCACCGTAGCATCGTCCTCTATGGGGCGAGTGGCATCCTGTACGACACCGTTCACTTTGGCGGCCAACACATTACGGGCCAGACCTTCACTAATTTGAGCGGCAATTTCCAACCCAGTGCTTCCTTTGGGATATTGCCGAACGCTACCATCGGGAAGCGTTACGCGGATTTGTTCGTCCTGCGCAATCATTTGCGACTATTTTTATAGGTGGTACCCGCAGCTTACCTACAACTGTAAGCCACTTAATTTTTGATGTATGATGTAGGATATATAATGTATTTGTCTGTTAATGATACATCATATATTCTACATCATACATCACTTACTATACACTAATTCTGACCAATGGGTTTCACGGCTCGCTGGAGCGAATCACTGGCATGAC
This sequence comes from Spirosoma aerolatum, assembly GCF_002056795.1. NCBI lineage: Bacteria > Pseudomonadati > Bacteroidota > Cytophagia > Cytophagales > Cytophagaceae > Spirosoma > Spirosoma aerolatum. The sequence continues at coordinate 4,005,507 of NZ_CP020104.1, forward strand.
TCGTCACCTGCGACTTTGGCTGAATCGTTGACATTCGAACCCGCGTTGTATCAAACTCGGGTCGGGTTCGGTTTGAAGTCATCGGCCGGTCAGTACTACTATCAGGCAAAAATAAAGAGTTATACGGGTTTTGTTGCACATATTGCCGCCGTTGGGAACGCCATAACCCAGCGGCTGCCTGTTGATCGTTACTATTCAGTTGAGTAGCTTTCGTGTACGCAGCAATTGCTAAGTCAAATTGCCCCATTTGTTCATGACAATACCCAATGTAGGTATCGATCCGGGGGAACTGCGGCCGAAGTTGTTGCACACGTTGAAAATTTGTCAGCGCCGTATAATAGTTACGGTATTTCTGATTGATCAGTCCCATCTGAAAGAAAGCCTGATAGTAGTTCGGCTGAACCTTTACGGTCCGCTGATAATCAATCATAGCACTATCCAGCTTACCTTCTGTATGATAAATAAGCCCACGACCATAATAAAGCTTCGCATTGTTTGGAAAGTAGGTCAGTGCCTGCGCATTATAGGCCAGAGCAGCATTCAGATCGCCCAAAGAACGATAAATGGACGACAGTTGATTATAGGTTTCCAGATATCGGGGTTTAAGCCGGAGCGATTGCTGATATAGTGCCAACGCCTGCGTTGTATCACTCTGCCGGGCTGCCATCAAACCTTTAAAAAAATACGCTTCCCCATCATATGGGGCCATTTGCAGCGCTTTCGCAATATACAGTTTTGCTTTATCAAACTGATTTTGCTGCTGTAGCAAATCCCCCTGCAATGTATACAACTCTGGTGTGTCTATACCCAGAATTTCGGCCCGCTGCGCATTTTGCAAAGCCTTTTCAGGTTGTTGCAGAACCCTGAGTATCTGAGCTTTAATCAAATAATAAGACCCTGTATTATCGTTCCGACTAATCGCTTCGTCAATATCGGCCAGCGCGTCGTTGATTCGCCCCATCGCCAGTAAAATAGCCGCGCGTTTGGCATAGGCCGACGATGACGACGACTGATTGATCGCTGCGGTTAATGCCCGCAGCGCTCCTTCAGTACGGCTACTATCGCCCGGTTTAGGAAAATCGGGAATATGCGCCGACTGTCGTTCATCACTTCCGCAGGAAGACATCAATAGCAACACTAAGAGCGAACAAGTAAACGAGTGAAAGAGTAAAAAAAAAGCAGATCGACGCCCACCTCGGAAGGTTACGACAGCCGCTCGCTCGTTCACTCGTTCACTCGTTCGCTCGTAATTCATATCCCAAACCGATAAAACACGCCCAAAGGTAGTCGTTTCTGAAATTGGTCAGTTACAGCAAGTTCTCCCCACTCTAGGTTCGGGACATCACCAAACACCTGCTTCATCAGGTTATCGACGATAATGGAGGAAAATCCTAATGAATATAGATTGATTATAAAGAAAAAATCGGACTGGTCGAGTAGATCGGCACAAGATTTGAGGAGATCGTTGAGTTGTTCTTCAAGCACCCATTTTTCGCCACCTGGACCTCGACCATACGCAGGCGGGTCAAGAATGATGCCATTATAATAATTTCCCCGGCGAACCTCTCTTCGGACAAACTTGACAGCATCTTCAACCACCCAGCGTATATTATCCAGTTCACTGTGATCCATGTTTTCCCGTGCCCAATTGATGACGGGCTTCACGGCATCAACGTGGGTCACATCGGCTCCTGCTTGTCGGGCCGCCAGTGAGGCACCGCCGGTGTAGGCAAACAGATTCAGCACTTTAGGTCGCGCGACCCTCAGAGACATGGCTTTAATTTTATCGTAAATAAATAGCCAATTGTCGGATTGTTCTGGAAATAACCCAACATGCTTAAAGGTTGTCAGGGCCAGTTTAAAGGTTAGTTTTAATTGCTCCTGTCTGAACGATACATACCAGGGGTCGCGCATATCGGGCGATGTCTGCCAGTCTCCCCGTTCGGGCGATTGACGATCCCGTTTAAAGATGGCATGGGCCTGTTGTTCCCAGTCCTCGTCGGAAAGTGATTTGTCCCAGATTGCCTGAGGCTCAGGTCTCGACAAAACGTATTTGCCAAAACGTTCAAGTTTCTGAAAATTGCCTGAATCAATTAACTCATATTCAGGCCAGAGAGCAGGGGTAACAATTTGTATATCAGCCATTTAATTTTCGCTATTGAATAATAAAATGAGTAAATGATAGAATCGTTATCGAATGCTATCATTCACTCATTCTGTCATCCAACATTCGTTTCTGGCCCATTTTTAGGATCAATTCAAACTCATCGGGCCGAACAGGCATAACAGATAATCTGGATTGCCGAATCAGACTGAGATTGGCCAGTAAAGGTTCAGATTTAATTTGAGACAGAGTCACGGGAAGGTCAAAAGCCATAACTGGCTCTAGTTCAACAACAACCCAGCGTGGATCATCGGGTACCGTCGGGTCCTGATAAGCCTCTTTGACAACACTGGCCAGCCCAACCACCGCCGGATTAATTACACTATGGTAAAACAGTACCTGATCGCCAAGCTGCATGGCTCTCAGGTTATTACGCGCCTGATAATTACGAACGCCATCCCAAATGGCACGGCCCTGCTCCGTAAAATGATACCACCCGTAAGCGTCGGGTTCGGACTTGACAAGCCAGAAGTTCAATGATAGAATGCGTAAATGACAGACTACGTGAATGCTATTGGGAGCTTATTGTCCATTCGATCATTCACGCAGTCTAAATTAATATCAGTAATAATCGTCGTGTTCGTGGCTGTTGTCGAACGATGAACCGTATTCATCGACATCATCATCAAACTGCGTGCCGGCACCTTTGAAAGTCAACGCTTTACGCAAAATCATAATCTGCCCGGTGTGGTAAAGATCATGATTGATAATACCGTGCAGCATATCGTAGTACGTATAATCACGGCCGGGCACTATATCCTCCAGAAACTCATCGTCGTCTCGTTTATCCAGCTCGTTAATAAGCTCTTCCTGGCTAAGACTCAGTTCCATTTCGAGGGCCTCCCACTCGAAATCATCTATTTTGTCAGGCAATGCCCCAAAGTTTTTATCGGGGGTTGTAATATCGAACGTTGCATCACCCTGCATCTTTTTGACACAAAATATGCGCCAACTGGTCATGTGAAAAACGAGTTCGGCAATACTATGTGTATTTGGAGCGATTCGGCGCCCGGCCATATCCGGTGTAACTCCCCGTAACACCTCTACAACTGATGGCCCATGCCAAGCTTCTTCCCCTTCATAGGTGGTATTCAGCAGGTCAATGATGCGAATCAGTTCGTCGTTTGGAACCATATTTTACTAATCGTTATCAAACTACAAAGGTAAGCCTTTATTTATGTCGTTCCGAAAAAAAGCATTGAAATGGCTGATATTGTCTTGTTTCGATACCCGATCGGGTTTATAACTGATCTAACGTTTCATATGGCATATTTTATGTATACATTTTTTCCGTCCTCTGCCAAATAAAAAATGTGACTAATTACGAACTGAACAGACTCAAAGATTATAAACGTTCTGTTTACAATACGCTCGTGTATGAACCGTTGGCTTTTTCTCTGGCTGCTGGGTACTTCGATCTGCTATGGCCAGACGATTAAACCACTCCGTTACCGAACTGAAGTAGGCAGCTATTTTTCGACCTCCGGCCAAACCCCGTTCTGGCTTCGAGCGAACCAATATGGAATTGTACCCAGCGAGCATGCTATCATGACCATCCGACAAAGTTTACGGGTCGATTATCATGATTCTCCAAAAAGTAAACTGGATAGTCTCCGCTCAGTAAACCGTCGGGTTGATTGGGGCTGGGGAGCCGAAGCCGTCCTAAATGCAGGCTATAATTACAAATTACTTATTCCAGAAGCCTACTTAAAACTAAAGTTTGGGCGTAGCATGGAATTATGGGCGGGTCGTCGGCGCGAAATCGTTGGGCTGGTCGACTCTACATTAAGTTCAGGCTCATATGCCTGGTCGGGAAATGCATTACCTATGTTAAAAATACAGTTTGCCATTCCCGACTATATACCGCGTAAGGGACTAATTAGTTTTAAGGGCTTTTATGCACACGGCTGGTTTGAACAAGATCGGTTTATTAATAACTCGATGCTCCATCAGAAAGCCTTATATGCCCGATTGGGAAAACCAAACTGGCGATTAAAGTTGTATGCCGGTATTAATCATGAAGTTATGTGGGGAGGTAATACTGAACGGTTACCCGGTACATCTGTCATCAAAAACAATCAATTGCCTAATCAATTCAACGATTACGTCAACATGGTGTTGGCTCTCCCCTTAGGGAACCGAACCGATATTGATACAACTCGCGTTAGTAGTTTTGATCATGAAAACCGAATTGGTAACCATCTGGGCACGGTCGATGTTGGATTTGAATATATTGGCAGTTCGTTTTCTCTGTTCGCCTATCGACAGAATATTTATGAAGATGGCTCGCTCTTTTACTTAACCAATGTTCAGGATGGACTGAATGGACTTCGCATCCGAAATCGGCGTCCTCACAATCCGAATGGGCTTCAGATTCAAGACCTTCTGTTCGAATATCTATACACGCAGAGCCAGGGAGGAGCCTTGTTTTTAGAGAATGCCGCCCAACGGGGCCGGGATAATTATTTCAATCACTCACAGTATCAGGATGGCTGGTCGCGGTATGGTTTAACGATGGGCACGCCATTTATTACCCCTACACCCGACAGCCGCAGTGATTTACCCCGCTATGGTTTTACGAACAATAACCGTGTAGCTGTAATGCATATAGGCGTGTCGGGGCAAGTTCTTGATTTTTTTAAATTTCAACTAAAAGCCTCTTATAGCGAAAATCTGGGCACGTATGAATCTCCTTTTCCAAAGCTAGTCAAACAGTTCTCGTCTGTACTGTCTGTATCGTCTCCACTTTATATTCTGAATGGGGTTACAGCTAATGCTTCGGTGGCAACCGATATAGGGGATTTGTACGATAACAGCGTTGGCTTCTATGTTGGCATTCGAAAAGAAGGGCAGAGCAAGCATAAATAGGCGGGGTAGGCACAGTCCGATTACGCCTACCCCACCTTCTTCTCTACCTTCGCCCAAAATCGTTAACCCAGTAATGTTTATAGGTACTGCTTGCATTATAGGCATACCCAACCCCAAGGTTTTGGAAGTACGGGTTCATTATATTCTGGCAATGCCCCGGAGAACTTAGCCAGGCGTCGACTACGGATCGAGCGGTTGGATAACCAGCCGCTATATTCTCACCTGCTGAAGTCCATATGTAACCTTCGCGAGTCATGCGATCCCAGGGCTGCGATCCGTCCCGCCCGGTATGACTGAAATAATTATACGTAGCCATATCGACCGCATACTTATCGGCAGCTCCATTTAGCCGGGAGTTGAGCGTAAGCGCCGGAACGGGCGGATAAACAGTAGTTCCGCAAAGGCATGTCTGCGAACGTGCCTCATTAACATAAATCAATACTTCCTGCTGTAAAGCCATTGTAGCATCGCGTGCTCCCGAATAGGCTGAGGATTCAGACTCAGGTTGACCAATACCCCCTTCTTTATGTACTGACGACATAACTGGGCTAGGCATACTCGTCTTTTCCTGCTCCGTTTGACAGGCTACTAGTAACCACATCAGGGCCAAAAACCAATAACAATAGACCGGTTTCATATCAACAACAATTAAAGGTTAGTTAACAGAATTAAAATAAAAACTTATAATATATACTACTAAACAAAAACGACTTAATTATAAAATTTGTTTTTCTAAAATCAAATTACGGTAACAATAAAAATTGCAATTATGCCTCAAAAAAGTCTAGTTTACTAACTATAGATATTATAGTGAGTTACTATAAAATATAAAAAATGCCATGATTTGGCAAGTATGTATCGATAGTCCATCTCAGACCTTAGATGAAACTAACAGTCCTATACAACCTATATTGGGATTGGAAGCAGAACGATTGATCGCCCTCTGGAAGGTATACTGAGGCAAACACGATTATGATTCTATTCGAAAAAGCAATGCCCAGATCATGAATAGATTACGAAGCAGAATGAGACAGGCAGCGTATGAATAAGCTGACCAAACTCGCGCCGAATAGCATTCTAAAATTGTATGTAACACAATTGATTACCCTCAGGCAGTCAAAGGCAGCTCATCGACCGATCGAATGGAGTAAAATTATTTTTCAAGTATCCGTTATAAATGACGAGGTTTCACAATTACTAAGCTGACCATTAAATACCCAGATCTAGTTATATATATATTCTGATTGCAATGACTTAGTAATGTAGCTGGGTCGGGGAAGTATAATTGTAAATGTAGTTCCGGTTCCTTCTTTACTAGAAACGCTCAGACTTCCCCGGTTGGCTTCCACCAGTTCATTTACAATTACTAACCCCAGTCCCGCCCCCTTCTCACCAGTTGTTCCAGGCCGACTGGTTGCCGAGCCTGCCCGAAACAACTGATCGAGTAAGGCCTGAGGTATACCAATACCTGTATCCTTAACATAGATCATGTATCTGGTAGGTTCATATGAACAACGTACCTCAATTTGACCACCTGTATGCGTAAACTTGAGTGCGTTTTGCAAAAGATTTCTAAATACAACGCCTAGTTGGTTAGCATCAGCCGTTAGAGGTATGTCTGAAGGCAAGGCATTGACCAAATTGATCCCTTTAGTCTCAGCTATCGGCCGTAGCAGGGAAATCTGTTCATCTACCACTGGAAAAAGATTGATTGCATTGAACCGGGGGTAAATCCCCCCCATCTGCGACATCGCCCAGTTTAGCAGGTTTTCGAGCACTGTCAGTAACGTACTAACCTGTTTATTCAGTATTTGGGTTGCTTCAGCAAATTCACGCTGGCTTAATTCGCCCCAGTTTGTAAGTCCCAGCAGATTTTTCAGGCTCGCTACAGGCGAATGTAGATCATGAGACAAAATGGCGAATAGTTTATCTTTCGTGTGATTAAGTTGCATCAGCTCCGTGCTTTGGCGCTCAATACGGCGTTTAGCCCGTTGCAGAACAACAACGAAACTGACGAGCATCGCTGCCACCAATAAAGCCCCCGTTAAGTATACCTGATTCTGTTGCTCACGGGCTTTGAGCTGGGCGATCTGTCGTTCTTTCTTTTCTAGGTCTAGAGCTGCCCGCAACTGGGTCATTTTAAGCCGACTGTCAATAGTTTGTTCTTTATTGCTTTTCCAAACCCGTAAATCAGCCAGTTCATTGGCCATCTGGAAAGCCTTTTTATAGTTTCGCTGTTCTTTATAAAGCTGCCGTAATGTACGCGTCATAATGAACAGGTGGAACGAATCAGGTTTGACTCTAGCCCTTTCATCCATGACCATAGACTGCAGTAATCGTTCAGCCTGGGCATAGTTTTTCAAGCCTATTTCGAGCCGGGCCAGATCATTGTAATGCACAAAATCGCTTTGATCGCGACTCAATTGGCTCTTTATTGCCGACAGTTTACGATATACTGCTGTTGCTTCAGCCGTTTTGCCTATGGCAACCAGAGACTCCGCATAATCCAGTGCGAAAGAAAACCAATGCCCCGTTCCGGGCTTACTGGACAACATAGCCTGACGGATGGTTTCGCTTGCCTGTTGATGCTGACCATTGTAGGCATAAATATTGGAACTCATTGCATACACATCCGACAATACCTGCCAGTTGTGCGCCAGTTTGGCATATACTTCTGCTTTAGCCAGCAAATCAGTCCAGTTACCTGTACGCTGGTGATAAGCTACCATAGCCAGATACATATAGCAACGAGCCAGATTCAGATAATCGTTATGCTTTTGGGCAATGGCAATGCTCTGATAAAAAAGAGAGATGGCTTTCGCATCGTTCCGCTCATAATACATCTGCACGAAGCCAAGCTTCCAGAGGGCCTGAGCAATCAGGAAGGAGTTGTCCGCCATCTTGCCGCTGATTAATGAACGGTTCAGAAAGTATAGGCTAGAATCAACGGCTATGTCAGGATATTGTCCACCCAGTTCGTAGTAGATACGGCTTCGGGCCGTATCCATCGTTGCCGTAACAAGTTGTTCTTTCAGGAATGGGATTTTGCTCTGTCCACATACCGAACCAGAAATTAACCCGATAAACAGGGCCATGGTCCCAAAGAAATAAGGCATAGCAAGTTCAGTTTGGGTATTCAGGCCATCGGCTCCTGATCAATAATTGATTAAACGCATAATTCAAACCTCATCCCCCTTATCCGCGGCTGATTAAACGCCCCTCAATATGCTTTCGATTAAGCTGTGCTCTATATTGATCGCCAATCGGAATGACCTGCCCATCCCGTAGGGTCAGTTCATTTTTACCTATTGATGCGATTGCTCCCCGATGAACCAGGTATGAGCGATGCACACGCAAAAATACGTCACCTTTGAGCTGTTCTTCCATTTTAGTGATCGACAGAATCGGCAAGAACGTTTGAGTAGACGTCACGATTTGTAGAAAATTCTCCTGAGCTTTCATATACAGTACATCGTCATACGCAATCTGAACATAATTCAACGCTTCGCGTACAAAAAAGTAGGGAGCTATCGTTGACGTTTCCGGGGCAACGAGCAATCGTTGTCGTACTTTTTCAATGCTTTGTAAGAATCGGTCCAGTTCCAGCGGCTTAAGAAGAAAATCGACCGGCGACACCTCATAACAGTCCAGTGCATAATGTCGGTACGATGTAACAAAAATTACAAGGGGAGGCCGTGGCAAACTTCGGATTAACGATAAACCCGACATATCAGGCAGTTCAATATCGCAGATGAGTACATCCACTTCAACCTGTGCCAGTTTGGCATAGGCTTCTATCGCTGAACTACATACACCTACCAGCTCCAACAATGGATTCATCTGAACAAATTTGGTGATGACCTTTTTCCAGATGGCATCATCATCGACCACCAGTGTGTTTATTTTCATAAATCGTTATGATGTCATTATTCCAAATAACGAACCTAATAAGGAACTATAGTCTACAAATTAACTATTTACGCTCTCTCTCCCCTTATCATTTGCCCTTATAAACTAAAAATAGCTTAATCAACTCTCTTTTCATGGACATTTACAGCGCGTTCATCCACAAATCAACCCTTTTAATAGACTTTTCGAATTTCGTTTTTGGGCTGAAACTATACTGAATTATTTTTGGTATCAGTACAAAGGATTAAGAATACCTACCTAAAGGTATAAATTAACGTTATTAGAATAACACTAATCTTTTCAGGCTTAACTCAACAAATGTAAACTGTTGCCTGTCCCGAATGGCCATAAGGTTATAGTACTGTCTTGCTCGTTCTGACAAGCTATTCTGGTGCATGCGGATGTATCTAATACATGTTCCGAATAATGGCTAAAAGTAATGACCTGAAAGAGACTCCCTCTATGTAATTTACCTATCGGTCAATTCAGGAGACATTGTGTAGCCCTGCTTTACCTTTTGCCGGGTGCATCCATATAAAAGTCCGCCTATTTCTGGTTTTACACAGGTTGTGCTTGCAGGCCTGGTTCGATTTCCTTTTGCATTACTAAATAACCCATATATGAAACGCTTATCCGACCGAACACTCGTCATGCAGTATGTACAGAATAAAGACAATCAATGCCTGGCTCATCTTTATTGCCGGCACCGGGCCTGGGTTTATCGCACTTGTATGTCTTACTGCAAAGATCCCGATGAGGCCAATGATCTGACTCAGGAGATTTTTATCCGGTTAATCTATAAACTGGATAGTTTTAGCGAAAAATCTTCATTTACCACCTGGCTCTGGGCAGTAACCACCAATTATTGTGCTCTTCAGCTTCGAAGAGAGCAACGCAACAGGACTATGAAACAACACTATTTACGTGACTATGATACCCATTTAATTAATAATCAGGACGCATCTTTCGCTGCCTCAATGCTGATGGAACATGTGATGTCTCTATTACCCGATCACCAGCGTGATTTACTATGTACTAAATATTGCGATGGCGTATCGGTGGAAACAATTGCGATTGATCAACGTTCAACGATTGGCTCGGTAAAGATGCGCCTGCAACGGGCCAGAGATCGGGCCCGACAGCTATACAGACACGCACAGGGACAGTATTATTCGGAGTAAATTCAAAATCGGTCCTACTTGTTTTATTTTACTTAATTTCCTCTTTTGCAACTCATAAAATGAAAGACCAACTTCAGAATCTACTTACAAAACAGAACATTAAACAGATCCAGGTATATCGTTTTCATGACTCAAAGCTGCACGGCCAAAGCGGTCAATGGGTGCTAGGTCATGAGTATATTCAGGTAGGCGACTCGCCCTACAATTTAAATCGGCTTATGAATTTCCGGGTCACAGACGAGGTATTGCGGCTCTATTTTGCCAACGGGCATTAATTCATCAATGACGTACGCTATACAGTTCTGGTGGACTTCTGCTCTTTCTAAACCTTACCTATCAAGCTGTATAGCGTACAGTAAAACCATACTTATGAATTCCGTTTTCGTTCGGAATTTCCTTTTTCGGGTTGTGGCCGGATCACGTAAATATCGAGCAGCGCATAAGGACGAGCCAGGTATTCCCGAACTAGCGTACGAAGTGAATAACCATCCGGTACATCCTGGGCAGCAAAAGCGATGGCTTCCATACCTTCATGATTACCAATGTACAGTGCCCGAGCATTATGAAAGTTCTGAGAAATGATCGTGATTTTCTGCTGCTTAAAAAAATCTTTACAACGTACAACCGAATCGAATGTTCGGTAACCAGCATAGTCGGGAAGCATAGCCGATGGGGGAACACCCAGACGAATCAGCGCCCGCTTCATATCGGCCGGTTCGTTATAATATTCCGAATCGTTGTTGCCACTCAGAATGAGGTATTTCACTTTCCCTTCTTTCCAAAGCCGTGCAGTGGCTTCCATGCGATAGCGAAAGAATAGATTTTCTTTGCCCGAACGAACAAATTTACTGGTGCCGAGCACGAGTCCATAATCGTTGGCTGGTAGTTCATTAATGTTAAAATACACCTGATTACGGGTATTATAAACCACCCACCAGTTGCAAACCAGAACGACCATAGCGCCTAAAAAAGCACTGGCAATAATACCCTTTACGACCCGCTTTACTACACGGACGCCCACCGCTTCATGCGGAAACTCATCGCTGTAGGTTGTAGCCAAGGTCGTATTCATTTAGGGTAATTTAAAATGTGGATTTTCAATTAGTCCAACCACATTACCAAACGGATCGCATACAGAGGCTACTTTAATACCTTCCCCTACATCCTGAATATCGGCCTTCAGGGTTGCGCCCAAACTAATCCAGTGCTGTATGCTGTGCTCTATAGCCGAAACACCCCAGTAGGCCAGAGCACCTACTGGGCCTGGTTGCAGATTGGGATCGAGTCCGAGTTCGTATCCGCCTACAGTAAAGCCTACGTAAAAGGGCTCATCGAAATAGGGAGCAATCCCCAAAACGTTCGTATACCACTCTTTCGTCTCTGTCAGGTTCGGCGCGGCATAAATTACTGTCCGCAATCCCAATACGTTTGCACCCATCATAATCAGCTTTTAATTACAGCATTACGGTTTCGAATCGTTCGTTAAGTCCTCAAAACCATAATCAGGAAAACAAACCCAACTGCACGGGCTCTTTCTCTTCAACAATTGCGGGCTCAGCCGTCGACTCCTCAGATATCTGGACAGATGCCTTTACCACTTCTTTTACAATTTTAGGAGCCAGCAATTTTACCTCTTTCACTTTTGCAAACGGCAGCTTATTCCCTAACGCCTTCCAGCCGCGAACATCGATAAAACCTTCGGGCTCAAGTACCATTTTTTCCTGAGGCCCCCGCTCTTTCACCTGATGTATGATTTCGATTCGTGGATAACGATCTGTGCTGACAGCCAGGAGCTTCGACCCTTTAACATCACCGATAAAACTGAATTTCTTGTCGACCGAAGTTGTTTCCACCTTAAATCGCTTCACATACCAGGATTTTTGATTTGCTTCAAAATACACAGCCGACAGCACGGTTTCCGGATCAAATTTCATGAGCACAGCAATATCGGAAGGCTCGTATCGATTAGTCAGATCAAACGTCGTGAGTTCGTACTGGCCATCTTTATAAACCACCAGAATACTGTCTTTGGCATCAAAATTCCCCAGTAGTCGCCCCCGTTCATCGCGGTTGAGCCGTCCGAGGTGATCGTCGTACCAGATATCAACGCCACCCAGGGTCGAAACACCACCCGTTTTCTGGGTAATCTTTCGGACTGGATATTTCGTCAATATATTTCCCTGTGCTGAGCGATTTTTTATCGAAAGTGAGGCAAAGTCAAAATCAAACTGTTTCACCTTCGCCGAACTCTGCGCGGTCAGATTGATCGTGATCACCTCAGCTTCGCCATTGTCGTTTGCACTAAAATAGGTCATCTTCGACTTTGGATTACCCATCGTCAGGTCATATTCCCGATCGCGGGTAACACCCGTCACCGGGAATCGTTTCACCATGGTAATGCCCGACTTCCCATCCAGATAGGCGATATTGTAAATCTTACGTTCGTCAGCCTTTTTGAAGACGGATACATATACAATATCCTTTCCAACAAACACCTTATCCTGCACTTTCGTCACCAGGCACTTCCCATCCCGACGGAATACAATAATATCGTCGATATCGGAACAGTCGCTGACATACTCATCCTTCTTGAGCCCATAGCCTATAAATCCACCTTCACGATCTACATACAGTTTCTGGTTGGCAGCCGCCACCACACTGGCTGCTATCGTGTTGAAACTGCGGATTTCGGTCCGGCGCTCACGGCCTTTCCCGTACTTCTTCTGCAACTCTTTGTAATAAACAATAGCATACCGGGTAATATTCGCCAGATTATCTTCTGTTTCGGCCAGTTCCTGTTCTAGCCGACGCATCAGTTCATCGGCTTTGAAACCATCGTATTTGGAAATACGCTTGATCTTAATTTCCGTAAGCCGAATGAGGTCGTCTTCGGTTATTTCCCGGTAGAACTGTTTCTTAAAGGGTTTTAAGGCTTTATCAATCGTTTGTAGAACGGCCTCAAACGTTTCGCACTCCTCGATTTTGCGGTAAATCCGGTTTTCGATAAAGATCTTTTCGAGCGAACTATACAGCAACCGTTCCATCAGCTCACTACGCCGAATTTCCAGTTCCCGTTGCAGCAACTGTACAGTCTGATGCGTATTGACCCGTAAGATGTCGGTTACATTAACGAAATGCGGTTTCTCGCCAATGATCACACAGGCATTCGGCGAAATCGACACCTCGCAATCGGTAAAGGCATACAAGGCATCAATCGTTACATCGGGCGATACACCGGGTTGCAGATGAACCAGAATTTCAACGTCTCTAGCCGTATTATCAACCACAGCCGCCACATTCCGACTCGGTGCCTTTATTCGGATTTTACCCAATTCAGCAGCTTTAACAATCGAGTCGATAAGCTGCGATGTGGTCACGCCGAAGGGCACATCCCGAATAGCGAGTGTTTTCTTATCCAGTTCTTCGATACGCGCCCGAACCCGAACCTTGCCCCCACGCTGACCATCGTTGTAGTTGCTCACGTCGATGAGGCCTCCCGTTTGGAAATCAGGAAAGAGCGACACCGGTTTATCTTTCAGAATCTGAATAGATGCTTCAACCAGTTCATTGAAGTTATGTGGGAGAATTTTGGTCGAAAGCCCTACGGCAATCCCTTCAACCCCTTGTGCCAGCAGTAGGGGGAATTTAACGGGTAAGGTTACCGGCTCTCGTTTGCGACCATCGTACGACAACTGCCACTCGGTAGTTTTATCGTTATAAATGGTATCCAGGGCAAACTTTGAGAGCCGCACTTCAATATACCGGGGGGCAGCAGCGCCATCGCCCGTGCGAACATCGCCCCAGCTCCCTTGCGTATCAAACAGGAGTTCTTTTTGCCCAATATTGACAAGCGCTTCGCCAATGGAGGCATCACCATGAGGGTGATACTGCATGGTTTGCCCGATCACATTGGCCACTTTATTGAATCGGCCATCATCCATTTCCTTCAGGGCGTGCAGAATCCGACGCTGAACGGGTTTCAACCCATCTTCAACCGCCGGAACAGCCCGTTCGAGGATAACGTAGGATGCGTATTCGAGGAAATAAGATTCATACAGCCCTGACACCACCGTCTGGTCGTGCAGAACATCACTGGAGGGAGTAGTAGGTTGGTTTTCCGGTTCAATGGGTTCTGTCAACTCAATGCCATCAGCTCTTGCTTCCGCATCGGGTCCTTGTGAATCATCGTCCATTAATCCTTCACTTTCTTCATTTATCATTGACATGATGGAGAATTGTTCCAGCCAATAAACAGGTGGATATTGGGTTCAATTGGTGTTGTATTCGATTCCTTAAATATACGAATTTTTTCTCAAAAAATGGCTTCTGGCTGCGTAAAACGATTATTTTCTAACGGCTTAACCTTATCACTTCAGGAAACGAATCCCGACCATGAATGATTAGTCACACGGCTAACCAGCTAACCAGTCCAAGCTCGAAAATCGGTCTATACAAGCTGTTCGGTCAAGCAGGAAACAGACCATCGTAATGGGGAGATGGCAAAAATATGCCCCCGCTTTCGGCATAAAAGGAAGCATCGGTCGGATATACTCCTCGCTGGGTTCGAGTCCAGGTGGCCCCGGCTTTAGGGTGATAGGCCATCAATTTGTCCCAGTTTTTAAAATACTGATGCCCATTCGTTTCCTGCAAGCCGATGGCCATACCCGGAAAAGGTGCTAACCGGGCAGCTACATTTTTATTCCAATCGACCAGAATGGGATTTACAGTCAGGTCGGCGCAAAAGCAGGGCACCTTTTTTTCAAAGGCGAGTTGAGCGATTTTCATCGTCATACTCAGGGTCTTGGCAATAGCTTTAACGGCAATTGCCGAATAGCCCTGTTGAATACGTATAGCGGCATCGTCAACGGTATGAGCACTCTCATCGGCGGCAATACGTACCCCCAGATCACCTACAAATTCCTCATTTCGCTCATCAAATGGTTCTTCAATAACCGCAATCTGGTCGAATGCCCCAATTTTATGTGCATGGTCCAGAAAGCGGAGCAACGTCTCTTTCTTCTCATACCGCCCGTTGGCATCAAAGTAATAGGGAATCTTACCACTTTGGGTATAAGGCGTTTCATAATGCCCAATGGCTTTGTGCACTGCCGTCAGAAAAGCCAGGTCTTTTTCCAGCATGTCGGCCTGGGTACCAGCAGCACCGGTTTTTAGCTTTAAGATAAAATACCCTTCATCAGCAGCTTTTTTGATGCTCTCTACGGTAGCTCCCACGCTGAACGATGGAATACTGGCCACTTTCTCATGGTGATAGGACAGGCCCGATCTGTAGGGAGCAGGAATGATGTCATCGAAACGCGTCAGGCCGTTTTCGTGAGCATACAGAAGCCAGGCTGCATTATCAACACTAACGAGTGCGTTGAGCGCAAAGGTTTTCCGTAAGTCTGGGTTTCGGGTAATGGTTTTAGCATACGCATAAACCTCTGGAAAGAGATTATCCAGCAAAGTAACGGGGTCCGTAAACGTATTCCCTTTCAGCATTTGCAGGGCCCGATCGCTGATAGCATACATGAGTGCATTACCTACCCGTTCGGAATGGTTTGCAAACACCTTTGCATCGGACCAGAGCACCCCTTGCGTACACAGCCCGACTTTACGAATACCCGACTCACTTTCCAGTAATGAGGCTACCTGCCAGCTTTCCGTGATGGCACTTCCCTTGAATCGATACGGATTGAGTGGCTCCCGCTCAAAATTTGAATCCACCTGCCTGATCCGGATGATCGTCGACTGTTTAGGCAGATTCACTAATTGGGGAAACCCCACCGAATTGGTAGCGCCCAGGGCCATGACAAACCCGGCAGAGCGAATGAATTCCCGGCGAGTCAGGTTTTCGGTTTGGCAGTGTTCATTCATTCGCCTTATCACATTATGCCGTCGGCTCAATACCCACGGGCTAAGTCTACGGCATTTTCGAGCGCTTCCCCCGCCCGAAACCGGGTTAGGTTCTTCAAAAATTGGTCTACTTTCCCAGCATCTTCATCCGGTTGACCACCACCCGTATGCTGTGTCAGTAATACGTTTGGCATTGTCCAGAGCGGGCTATCGCCAGAAAGGGGTTCCTGAGCCGTCACGTCCAGTACAGCACTCCCCAGCCGTCTTGATTGTAACGCATCGATCAGAGCGGCTTCATCGGTTGTGCTTCCCCGACCCACATTGGCGTACATACTCCCAGGCTTCATTGCCTGAATGAGATCGGCCGAAAAAAAGCCGGCGGCTGTACCCGGCAGGCAGTTAATGACTATATCCGTTTGTGGCAAAACGGCTTTAAGATCATCTGCCGAATGCAGATCTGCGTGTGGATCCGTACGAGCCAGCATTTGTATGCTACAGGCAAAACCCGACAACATTTGCCGCATGGCCTGCCCAATGGTACCCGTGCCTAAAATTACCACCTGCTTATGGCGTAGTAAACCTGTCCGTTCCCGAATCGGCGTACCGACCCATTCCGAGCAGCTCTGAAGCACTGCCAATTCAGGAATACAACGGTATATGGCCAATATCCCAGCCAGCATCGTTTCAGCGCAGGGCCAGGCAAAGTAATCGCCCATATTCGCGACAGCGGCATTCAGTTGAACATGTTTATAGCCATCGAATCCAGCCGAGTCCAGTTGCCAGAACTTCATATTAGGGAGAGGTTCGGCAAACCAGGCTGCGGGCGGGTTACCCAGGATAAAATCGGCCGTCTGAAAAGCCTGTTTCTGCTCCTCCTGTGGCACATCATGGCGAAAAATGGCTGTAATATCCGGGGGAAGCTGCTGCTGAAGTTCAGCTTTTAACCGATTATCAAGGTTAGTATTAACGAATAGTTGCATACGTATATTTACGCAAATCCAGGTTGATTAGTTGCGATTGCCCCATTATCTAACTGAAAAGCGATGAACTACCTTCAGGATCAAGGAACCTATTTCCATCCTTTTAGTTGGGCCATTAACCAGTTCATCATTTTCTCGGTTTCTTCCGGGTATGTCCAATGACCTGTGTCAAGGAAGTCCGTATCCAGGGTTTTAGGGCCGGTAATGACATTATAAGCCGCATACATGGACGTAGGCGGACAGGTTTCATCATTAAATCCCCAGGCATACCGACCGGGAATAGTCACGAGCCTGGCAAAATTAACAACATCGTAATAACCCGTTGTTTTGATCCGATCGGGCTTGTTATTGTAAGCCAGTTCATTACCTGCAAATAAGTGCGGCCATCCGCCTGCCCGTCCATGCAGGTAGCCCGTTACATCGCAAAGTGCTGGGTAATAAGCCCCTAACCATTTCACCCGCGAGTCGAGCCCGGCGGTTACGATCGACAAGGCACCACCCTGACTACCTCCCGTGACGCCCAGGTTCAGTCCATCATACTGAGGCAAACTCGTCAGGAAATCAACCGTACGAACACACCCCAAATACACTCGTTTGTAGTAATACCGATCGCGGTCATCAAGATTAGCTGCCTGATACCCATTCAATGCCCCACGCGCAAGATCTACGTAAACGTTAGGATCCATTGTAACCGGAATCCCGTGTATACCAACTTCGAGCGTAATAAATCCTTTATCCGCTTCTGCGATCATACCGTTGTACGGGCGAACACCAGCACCGGGGACACGCAGAATGGCGGGATACTTTCCTTCTTTTTTCGGCACGCATAGAATTCCATAGAACCGCGAGCTGTTGATATTCTGAAGGCTGACATGATACACATTGGTCAGCTCGGTACAGCGTTCCGGCAATAGGGTCATCCGGGCATCCATTGGAATTTTAGCCAGATCGGCTTTGGCATTATCCCAGAACGCTTTAAAATCAGCCGGATTATCGACCGTTGGCTTGATTGTCTGCGGCTCAACTCCTGCTGTCGTCAGCCCTTTATACTCTTTGCCATCTACTTCAGCCGTTGCGATACAGCGCAGAAACCCAGCTGTTTTCATCGAACCGCCATCCAGGGCCAACGTTCCGTCTTTTAAGGTCAGGGTTTCCTTTTTTGTCGGCTCCATCTTTTCCGGCCCGATCTCATAGCGAAGCTTGACACCTTTAAGTAGAACATTATTCCGATAAACGGATACATTGAATTTTACAGGTTCGCCAATTTTATACAGCCAGTTGGCATGATCGGGAGTAATCAGTACTTTAACAACGCGCTCGGAGGGCTGCGCCAACACGTTGGTAAACCAAATCAGGAGTAAGCCAGGAAGAAGCAGTTTTTTCATGTACAAAAGCAGGAATACGGTTTACGGTATCGGTTTCGGGTGAAGTTGAAGAGGGGCTAAAGGTAAGCCCTCTGAAGACGACTATCGTAATCGGTAAAGCAGCTTCTGCCGTAAATTTAACTACCAGTTATTGGTCAATTCGGGCAGGTGTACGGTATGCCTCCCGAACGGGCTGCATATTTACAACACAGCGAATAAGCAACGTAAGAGGAAAAACCACATCGAAACTACCCGGAATATTCGATAAGAAGATACCTAATACAATCAGCAGGGCTGCACCGCCAAAATAGAGTGTTCGACGACGGGCGGTTGTGTTTGCGCCTGTTGCCCAGTAGATAAGTGGCAAATGGAGTGGCATCAGATATAATAACGTCGGATTCCAGCCCGTAACGCCATCGTCTCGTATGAGCCATAGCAACAACAGAAACCAGCCCAGAAAGCCCGATATCGCAAACAGCAACCGATCGAGCCAGCGGTCAACCTTACCGGCTACAACATACCGACGGATCGTAAATACAGCAATCAAAACCCCCAGAACCGTAAACACAACATCTGGATCGAGGAAAATAGGAACCTGCTGACGAAAAACGCTCTGGGCTGCAAATAGGGTTTGGTCAGATTGTACAAACGGTACAATCTGACCATTCGCAAGTTTTATCGTGGATTTGGCTAATTGATCATGGACCTGATCGGGCAGATACATGGCCCGCCAGCCGTCGGTCTGTTCATTTGCTGGCCAGCCAATTGCCAGATTCATACCGAGTTGATACCAGGGCTTCTCATTCAGATAGTCATTCATCCAATCCCGGTACGATTTACCGGTCATGCGTGAACGGGATGGGATGGTAAGGCTATCGCCACAGGCTTCAACAATCATGTCGCGAGGGCGCGTCGCACAGTTGTCGTAATAAAATTTATAGCGGTACTCCCGGTTTTCGGGCAGATAATTCGTTTCCAGAGCGGCAAATAACTTCTGTCGCTGCGTGAGCGAGAGTGCCAACTGTTGCTCACGTATGCTGCGATTTGTCTGCTGGTAATAGTACATTACCTGATAAAGGTTGTGAACCGACAGAAAATACGGCAACGTACCCCGCAAAAATTTCAGAATAAAATAATCAGCTCTATAATCGAACCCGCCATAACTATAGTCCCGATCAAGGCCAAGCGCCGGGTCAATAATCCGAATTTCGGTATGCCCAAATGACGACGAAATATCGTCATCGCCCGGTCCATAGGTGATCAGGCTTACCCGAGAGGAAGGCGTTAACTGCTGGGCAACAACTGACGAATGAAGATTGACGACCAGCAACAGAACCATCAGCAGGCTCATAAACCGCGTTGCGCATCGATTTCCGGGCTGTTGTTCATCGCCCATCTCCCAATTATTCATCGTCTTCATTGTCCTCAACTTCGCTCGAACGCTCTTTTCGTCTTTTCTCTCCCTTCCGCCCCTCTCCTCCCTGAATACAAATAACAATCTCACCTTTTACCGTTTTTTGGGCAAAATAAGCAATAAGTTCAGACAATGTGCCACGTCGGTTTTCCTCAAACAATTTTGTGAGTTCGCGCGAAACACTGGCAGGTCGATCCGGGCCTAATACCTCAGCCAACTGTTGAAGCGTTTTAAGCAGTCGATGGGGCGACTCATAGAAGACCATTGTTCGTTCTTCTTCGACTAATTCCATCAGACGCGTCTGTCGTCCTTTCTTATGGGGTAAAAACCCTTCAAACGTAAAGCGGTCGTTTGGCAGACCTGAGTTTACCAGGGCAGGCACAAAGGCTGTGGGGCCCGGCAGACATTCAACCGGAATATCGTTTTTTATACACTCCCGAACCAATAAAAAGCCGGGGTCAGAAATACCAGGTGTACCGGCATCTGAAACTAGTGCAAGTGTTTTCCCTTCTTTCAATTGATTGATCAAACGCTGGACCGTCTGGTGTTCATTGAAAATATGGTAGCTATGAAGCGGTTTACTAATAGCCAGATGTTTGAGCAACACACCGGATGTGCGCGTATCTTCGGCCAGAATCGCATCGACACTCTGGAGAATCTTTATAGCCCGAAGGGTAATATCGTCTAAATTACCGATGGGAGTCGGCACGAGGTACAGTTTCATACAAAGCGAATTAGAGCCGCTGAAGCAGAGTAAACGAATTTAAGCGCGAATTTCAGACGCTTTATTCACTCTTTTGCTCTTTCGCCTTTAAAAGTTCATCAATCGCAGCAGCCAGTTTATAATCTTTTTCCGTCACTTTATCACCGGCATCATGGGTTGATAGCTTAATAGACACCTGATTATAGACGTTTGACCACCAGGGATGGTGGTCCATTTTTTCGGCAATGAGTGCCACACGGGTCATGAAGGCGAATGCTTCATTAAAATCAGCAAACTGAAAATCACGGGTTAGCTGGTTATTTTGTTCCTGCCACATATATCAAGGGATTTGTGCCTGCTCTTCTAACCACATCTAATCACATTGTGTTGCAACTCCTTACACTAGATCAAGCGTATTTTCTATACTGCGCCCATTGCTGGAGAATCTGGCACGTTAATTGAGTAGAACTGGTTATGAGCAATCGTAATCTAATCAGTGCCGGCATCAGCCTAGCCGTACTCACCTTTTCTCTTGCCTGCTGGACATTGGTAATCCTGCTATTATTTTAAACGAATAGCCCTGACAACCATTCCGTTTGCCTATAGGTCAACTAATCGGGCAAGCTCATTAAATGAAGCGGAAGGAAAATCTATTGTTTGATCAACTAAGCGATCAGAAGGTAACGTTGCCCGCACTCTGAACATGCATAGGCCTTCAGTGGGAGGAAGCCTAAAAAACGTTTTAACCAAGTAGGTCTGTGGACGCGTATGGGATGTGTTTGCCCACAGACAGGGCATCGCTTAGCAAGCGTCAGTTTTGTAGTCATGGTTAAGAAGGAAGAATATTGGTCGTGGAAATCAGTATTTAGTTAGACTTCTGATTCTCAGCGGGTCACATTAAAAATTAATTGAATATTTTCCTTATAGACGTTAGTGTAGAAATACTCAGCATAAACTGATTATTCCATCATACATTTTACAAAACCGATCAACGCATTACGAATCCTTTAAAAGGAGGATTAACGAACGTATTTCGATAAAAAATCCCCAATAGGATAATATCTTATTGGGGATTTTTATCGAAATCGAATTGTAACTAAATAAAAATAGGCTGTATAGCTTCCTGATAAACAGAAAGTTATACAGCCTATAAGCAGAGAGGAAGGGATTCGAACCCTCGATACGGTTGCCCGCATACACACTTTCCAGGCGTGCTCCTTCAACCACTCGGACACCTCTCTAAAAAAAGTCGTCAGTCGATAGTGCCAGTCGTCCGTACACTACTTAACGACTCCTGACTTATGACTGACGACGAAGAATGCAGAGAGCGAGGGATTCGAACCCCCGGTACCCTTGCGAGTACTTCTGATTTCGAATCAGACCCGTTCGACCACTCCGGCAGCTCTCTAAATATATTTTGGGTGGCCCCATATTTCGGAGTGCAAAGATGCATGTTTTTCATCAACAACGCAAGAGGCTGTTGTAAAAAAACCTTCCATTTTATCGCCTATGCGCTCATTTCTCCGCTAATCGGCTGTGCCAGTAACGTTTGCAATCGAAGTCGTTCCTCCTCTCCAGCTCTTGGTTCTCGCCCCAGCAAAACCATCAATTTGGTTATAGCAGCTTCGGTTGTAATATCGGCCCCACTCACTACTCCAATCTGCAATAAATGTTTACTAGTTTGGTATTGCCCCTGGGTGACACGTCCCCCTTCACATTGCGACACATTGAATATCAGTACTCCGCGATCAACAGCCCCCTTAAGTGCATTCAGAAACCAGGTATCGGTAGGTGCATTGCCAGCCCCAAACGTTTCCAGAACTATTCCCCGCAGGCTAGGGATATTTACAATCGACTCTACCACAGCCTGCGTAATACCCGGAAAGAGTTTCAGGATGGTTACATTCGGGTCAAGTACAGTATGAATTTTTAAAGTCTGGTTAGGTTGGTAAAGGCTAATAAAGGGACGATTGTAGTCAATACTTACCCCCGCATTGGCCAAATTAGGGTAATTTTCGGATGTAAATGCATTGAATTGAACACTCTCCCGCTTCGTAGAACGGTTACCTCGCAACAGCAGCGAATTGAAATAGACACACACTTCAGGAACAATGGGTCGATCTGCTTCGGTAGCCGCAGCAATTTCAAGAGCCGTAATAAAATTTTCCCGCGCATCGCTTCGGGCCACACCTATTGGCAACTGCGCTCCCGTCAGAATTACTGGCTTGGCTAGCCCTTCCAGCATAAAACTCAGTGCCGATGCCGTAAAGGACATGGTATCCGTACCATGCAAGATGACAAAGCTGTCGTATGTAGTATAATTATCCTGAATGATTTGCGCCAGCTCGACCCATACAGCGGGTTTCATATTGGATGAGTCAATAATCTCATTCATCGTAAGCAGGCTAATGGCAAAGTTGAGCCGGTTTAGTTCAGGGAGTCGATCCAGTACTCGCTCAAAATCGAACGGAACGAGCTGCCCGGCCTGTGGCTCATACACCATTCCAAACGTACCGCCTGTATATATGACCAGTACCGACGTCCGTGACTTAGTTGTCGCTATTGGGTTAACCTGAATGATTCGATAAGGCATGAAAGGAACGGAAAATAGACAATAAGTTCTGTGAGTACTTGTTAGCTATGTTTATTCTGGCAACAAATTCGCATAAAGGGCAGGCAGTAATCCCAGCGCATTGGCGGTCGTATGCCGTGCAACATCCTCAATGCTGACTTGCTTAATATCGGCCACACGCTGCGCAATCAGCCGAATATAAGCGGGTTCGTTTCGTTTTCCCCGATACGGAACGGGGGCTAAATAGGGCGCATCGGTTTCCAGAACCAGGTGTTCTAAACCTACATGCGGCAATACCTTATCAAGTCCTCCATTTTTAAATGTTGCTACTCCCCCGATGCCTAGCTTAAACCCAAGTTCAATGGCGCGTCTGGCCTCGTCAAGTGTCCCAACGAAACAATGAAAGACTCCTGTCAATCCGGGCAAAGCCAGTTTTTCGATCAGATCAGCCGCTTCGGCAAATGCGTTCCGATCATGCCCCGACCGGGTATGCATCGAAACAGGTAGTTGTTGAGCTGCCGCCCAGCGCAGTTGCGTTTCAAACGCCATGAACTGCTGATTGACAAATGACATATCCCAATAAAAGTCAAGGCCGATCTCACCAATGGCCATAAATGCATGGCGATTGAGTTGATCTTGTACGGTGGCTAGTTCGGCGTCTACTGTCTCATTGACATACGCTGGATGTAAGCCCATCATAGGCAGACAACGATCAGGAAACCGATCGGCAAGGTCCATCATACCTGCTATCGTTTCGTGGGCGCAATTCGGCATCCAGATCTGGCTAATCTGTTGAGATTCAGCTTTAAGTAGCATCGACTCCTGGTCGTCTACAAATTGTGAATCGTATATATGAGCGTGAGTGTCAATGAGCATCATAGCCTGGTTGTGTAACTGGTGTGGAGCATAAACCGGAATTAAACCAACCGTTTCGTTTCACTAATATTTTCGTCCTTTCCAGTCGATTTTAGTTGGAAGCCAGTAGTAGATAACGGCTAGTGGCCCCATTATGAGTTGATAGATTTCAAAAAGCAACGCATACCGCGCCAACTTGGTTTGCCGGAGTCGACTTAACCCAATAGAAAGTACGACAGATTGAATCAAGAAACGAACACCATACAAAGCTGCAGCTACTTTAGGAGATACAATGCTTATGAACAGAAGCATTGGTAAAGTAAGGTATTGGCAATAGAGTGCAGCTACGATCCAGGCTGGTAAATTCATTGCCCCACGCATCCAACGTTTCCGTTGCTGCAACCAGGCAAGCCACGAATCGACGGGTTTTGTATGAGCCAGTACCTGTTCATTCAATACATTCTGAAACCCAAATCCACGCTGTACAATTGCCTGAAATAAGGCGTAATCTTCAGTTATTGAGAAAGGCAGGGACGTATACCCACCAACTGCATCATACGCCCGGCGACTCACCAGCATATTATTTCCCATGGCTGTGACAGGAATACCAAAACCCGACAGCAAATGAGCCAATGCCAGATTATATAACCAGTCGAGGCCCTGGACTTTGTGAAAAGCAGTAAGTCCATCTGGCAACGTAACACCTGTAACGATGCCCGTTTGGCCGACCATATGCTGGATCATAGCCTGTAACCAACTCTTGGGCAGTTGTGTGTCGGCATCCGTAAAAAACAGGTACTGACCTCTAGAATAATTCGCTAGTTGTGCCAGCACATTTACTTTACCCCGTAAGCTGGAATTTGATGCAGCAATCGGTAGCAGTTTAAACGAGGGGCGTTTCTGAATGAATTCGGCTACAAGTTCTCCAGTGCGATCTGTCGATTGATCATTCCCGATCAGTACTTCGACTTCACCTGTTGGTTTGTCCAGTTCATCAATGGCTTTCAAACAAGCAAGTATTGTCGATTCTTCATTGCGTGCGGCAATCAGAATACTCACTGTTGGGTTCTCGAAACGTGGCTGGTCAATATCCAGCATAAACAGGTTGGGGAACTGCCCGGAATGAAAAGCCTCGTTCGGCAAAATGAGCCAGAACCTGGGGCAACACATAGCGCATAGTTGGCCAGGCTTTCAGACTATCGTGAAATACAACAATCGAGCCGGGTTTTGTGTACTGAATCGTTTTTCGGAGGCAGATATCCGCAGGCAGTTTACGGTCAAAATCACCCGTCAGCACATCCCACATGACAATTGAATAGTGTTCCATTACTTCGGCTGCCTGCGTCTTTTTTATACGGCCATAAGGCGGACGAAATAAGGACGTTTCAACACCCAGCTCAGTCTGGCATTGCTGGATATTTTCCAGATAGACCGCATCGTCGGTTCGCCAGCCGTTGAGGTGGTTAAATGTATGATTACCAACCATATGACCCGCTTCCAGCACTTTATAAAGCATATCACGATGCTTACGCACGTTATCTCCGATGCAAAAAAACGTAGCCTGTGCCGAGAACTTATCCAGTTGCTCAAGCACAAATTCGGTCACATCAGGAATGGGTCCATCGTCGAATGTCAGGTAAATTGTAGGGTCGGTTTCATCGCCAATCCGCCACCAGCACTCAGGGTAGACTGTACGGAGCAGAAAATTTGATTTATGCAGGAAAAGCATAAAATATAGCTATCAAACTGGTTATAAAGCGATTATAGAGATACACAACCTCTTAACTGAACTACTTCATAAAGATGCAACCCCTGTGTATCGAAATACATTGCAAGTATATACCATTACGTTAAGATTTTTGTTTTGTTGCACCCATCATTCGAATCTTGATCTGAAAACAACCGTCCGGTTAATCTATAAAAACAATCGCCAAGAACTTGCCCTGTTACTCTGCCTCTTTCCGAATCAACACCTGATACCCCTGATGCATCAAGGTTTTCCGATCGCCGAAGTGCTTGATTAATAAATCGATAGCTCGATGGCAGCGGCTGTATTCAGGCTTATCAGGCTCCCACAGATAGTCGTCAAACAGCATCAGCCCTCCAACTTTGAGTAACTCCCAACTATACATTCCATCAGCCAATACATTAATCGCATCGTGAGCTCCGTCGATGTAAATGATGTCGAAGCTCGCATGCGGTAGTTGCGTTAGGGCAATTTCTGAACGTTCCTGGAGGAGCGTCACCTGCGATGCTTTGCCCGTCAATTGAATATTGTGTATAAACCGGGGGCGGGGCGGATTAACTGGCCAGGGCATTGGATCAACACAAACAAGCTGAGCACTAGGATGGGTCAATACATTTTCCAGAAACCATACGGCCGAGCGGCCTTCAAAACTACCAATTTCAAGTATCCGCAGATTAGGCTGACCGCGATACGGTACAAACCAGGTTTCCCAGTTATTGTAGTTAGAACTAGTCCAATCGGATGTAAAGCTAAACTCACGTACGTGCTTGAGCTGTCGTTCAAATTGTTTCTCACGAAGAGCACGCAAGTACTTAAGGATTGACTCACTTGCCCTATTGACTCGGTTCAGACAGATTACAAGCGTGCGATGCATAAAAATTGGAGTAACTTCAATGAGTGACAACAAGACATAAAATTGCACTAAAGTTAGTGTGCATCGCCAAATTTGTTAATAAATCGCAGATACATGTATCATTTTAGTTTACGATCTTTCCAGATATAACCTCTTGATTGAGCCGCCAGCCCGAAAAACAAGACGTAGAAAGGATACAACAATTGCGTGAGCGGTATAGCCACCACTGTCTTTCGTTTTTGCAGGAAAACGAGAACTTGCCGTAGAAATACGAACTCAGGTATCATTTTTAATCCGACCGTAAGCACCGTAAAGCTACCATTCCAGTAATTGCCCAGCCACCCTAGTACGGCAATAATCGGAGCCGCATTACTAAGAAAAACAAACACAGCTAAAGCTGAAGGCAAATAGCTTTGATACGCCTGCCATTTGCTCGCCCATCGCCTGCGCTGATTATAAAAGCCCCGGATTGTACGGTGTGGTTTAGTCTGTACAATCGCTTCAATGCTTTTTAAAAATTGTACGCTATCGGGAAAGCGGGCTGCTATTTTATGCATCAGAAATTCATCGTCGCCCGATGCCAGGTGATCAACTCCCGCAAAGCCCCCCACTTCCGTAAATGCGTTCTTTTCATAGCACAAATTCGCTCCGTTGCACATGGTTGGAAACCTAAGCGCCATTGTACAGGCTCCCGATCCGATCAGGCTCGCAAATTCAACAGTTTGCAAGGACTCAGCCACAGAACGTTCAGACGTAAACGTTACAGGACCAGAAATGAGTCGGGCACCTGTTTTACCATAGAAGTCGGCTATGGCAGCCAGCCAGTTCTTAGTCACCCGACAATCCCCGTCTGTCGTCACGATTAGCTTACCTTCGGCGATGGCAATACTTTGTGAAATAGCTCGCTTTTTAGGTGATGCTGTGCGTTCATCCTTTAGCAACAATAATCGTAAGGGGTAGGTAGCCGTTCTTATGTAGGCCTGAACAATGCCCGCTGTATTGTCGGTCGATGCGTCGTCAGCAATGATCACTTCAAATTGTCGGTAAGATTGCTGATTTAAATCGGTTAATAACTGGAAAATGGAATCGGCTTCGTTACGCACAGGCACGATTACAGTTATCAACGGCCCATCAGACCTATACATAGTTTCATCCCTGATCGGCATGCGTAGCCAGACGACCCAGAGTGTCAATGTAAAGAGGGCATACAAACCACTACAGATCAATAAGAAGGCAGTCATCTAGAAGTTTCTGGTTGGCGTTCAATTGGTATTCATTTCGTTTTACGGCCGACGTATTCTTAGTTTCCAGACCCAAATTAAACCAACGAGAACAGGTATCAGTATATTGGACAACCAGAGTAGTAGTGTGGCTGTAAGAAGTACGGCAGCCGGAAGCCTGAATGGGGCAAATACCCACAGGGAAGCCGCTTCCCGAACGCCAAGATCGCTCAGCAAATTGAACGCCGGAGTTAGGGTTTTTACCAGAAAGACAAGCCCAATGCCCGATGCTGAAACAGCAAAGGGCAATTGTATGCCTACTGCCTCCATAGCCAGGTAAAATTGTACCGAGAACAGACAATATCGCAAGGCAGCAGCCGTAAGCGCCCAGCTAATTTCCCGGTCGGAATAAAAGCCAGCCACATTCCAGTAACTCGCCCAACGGTCAATCCCTTGTCGACTCGACAGCCATCTTACCAGCCTCTGCCGTACTAAGCCCAGGAACACACCGCCAACGGTTAAACTTAGCAGCAGCAGTAAAAGCCACCGGGCAGCCGTCGTATTCCGGTCCACCACAACGTTCAAATGGTAGGCCCAGGCAATAGCACCGGCTACCAACGCCACGTAAAACTGCATACCACCCGATACGAGCGATGCGCCAATGGCCGCCCCGCGCCCACCCGAGCGTAACGATAATACCCGCCCGGCGGTATCACCCAGTTGAGCAGGTAGCGCAAAGCTCAACGCTACCCCAGCCAGTACGCCCTGAAAAGCAGCCCAATACGATGCACGTTCAACACGTTGCAGCAAGATATACCATTTTAATGCTTCCAGTCCCCAGTTTACGGGCATCAGCAACACAAGGCCAGCCAGCCACCACGCGGGATGACGAACCGTTTTAAATTGCGTCTGAACGGTGCGCCAATCAAAGGGCTGCTGCCTCAATACATAGCCGATATAAGCAACCAGCCCTCCTAAGACGATTAGTTTAGCAAAAAAGACGATTTTTTTATCGGGTTTCAGCGACAAAACAGATGAGAACACGTTACTTTGTAAGAGAGCCTACACCCAATCATGATTACTACTGCCAATTCTGCTATCCCATCGAAACAAGTTACCCCAGCCTCTTCTCCTTCTGAGAAAATTATACTGGGTGTAGACCCTGGTACCCAAGTAGCTGGGTATGGCATTATTTCGGTAGCCGGAGACAACATGACCATGATTCAATATGGCGTGGTTCAACTGAGCAAATATAGCACCTACCAGCTGAAGCTCCAGAAGCTCTACGAAACCATTCTACGACTGATCGACGAACATCATCCCGATGAGATGTCCATCGAAGATCCGTTTTTTGGCAAGAACGTTCAGGCCATGCTTAAACTGGGTCGGGCGCAGGGTGTCGTGATGGCTGCGGCTCTCTCCCGCAATATCCCGATTGTCGAATATGCTCCCCGGCGAATTAAGCAATCGATAACGGGCAATGGAAATGCCACGAAAGATCAGGTTGCTCATATGGTTGGACACCTGTTGAACCAGAAACTAGACCCCCAGTTTTTCGACGCCACCGACGCACTTGCGATAGCAGTTTGTCATCACTTCCATGCCAATGCTCTGCCCGTTGTGTCGAATAAGAAAACGAAAAAGGGGGCCTGGGGCGCTTTTGTGAGCGAAAACTCGAATCGCATCCTGTAGCCGATCACCGTATTTACCTACACATTTAGCCCATTCGTCCCAAAGTCTGCTTCGCATTCCTGTAGTTTATCGATACGGTTGTAATTTCCGTGCATGAATAAGCGGATTTTGACCAGTATTCTTCATATCCTTGGCGGCCTCATCTTTCTGGCACTCCCCTATCTGTTTGCCGAAGATGGGTTTGCCAGGCTGGCCGATCTGCCCTACGATTCGCACGAACGGCGTAACATCCTTTCTTACCTGCTGACTATAGCTTTTTTTTATACGAATTATTATGTACTTATTCCCCGGTTTTTCTTCCGTAAACAGTATGGGCAGTATGTTCTGACGGCGCTAGTCTGTTTCTTACTCATTGAAAGTGTACTGGTGATTGTAAACCGACAGGGAGTTAGCCCTCCCCCTGCTGGTCAATATAATCCCTATAACCACTATCCACCCCCTCACCCGATGGGAGATCAACCACCTATACCCCCATTTCCCGCGCCTAAATCTCATTTCTCGACTCAAACACCCAGACGCCCAGGCCCTTCGGAATTGACTCAAACGTTTTTCTTATCCCTGGCGGGGTTTCTGATGGCGATTGTGATTCGGGTGAATATACGCTGGCAACAAACCGAACGCGAAAAAATTCAGACGGAACTCTGCTACCTGAAAGCCCAGATTAATCCGCATTTTTTGTTCAACACGCTCAACAGCATTTATTCGCTGGCCATTGTTGAGTCCCCCCAAACAGCGGATGCCATCGTAAAACTATCCTCGTTCCTGCGCTATATAATTCAGGAATCGCAGAAAGATCAGGTTTTGTTGCAAAATGAACTAGCCTATATTGATCAATATATCGCTCTGCAAAAATTACGACTGGGCGATACAGTTTATATCGACTTTAGCGTGGAAGGGAGAGCCAATGGCAAACAAATCGTTCCCCTTCTACTGATCTCGTTCATCGAAAATGCCTTCAAATATGGCGTTAGCCCTGAAGAATATTCGACCATCACCGTTGCGATTACCATTCATGATTCTGAACTGACCTGCCACGTTTACAATAAAAAAGTCAGGGTTTTCCAGCCCACAGCCGTTGCCAGCGGCATTGGCCTGTCAAATACAAAGTCCCGTTTGCAGCTGCTCTATCCCAACCGTCACCAGCTCGTTATCCACGACACATCCACTACCTTTACCGTCGATTTATCTCTGACACTAGCATGATCCGCGCCATTGCTTTAGACGACGAGCCACCTGCTCTACGGATACTCAGTCACTTTTGCCAGCAGGTCAGTTTCATTGATTTATCAAACACATTTACGCGAACCGATGAAGCCCTGCGCCACTTGAACCAGTTTCAAACCGATCTGCTGTTTCTGGACATCAACATGCCATCGATATCCGGTATTGACTTCTACAGGGAGATTAGCCCAACGTCTGCTTCGTCGCAGCCACCGATGGTCATTTTTACAACGGCCTATGCCGAGCATGCCGTTGACGGGTTTACGCTTAATGCCGTGGATTATTTACTTAAACCGTTCACGTTTGAGCGCTTTCTACAGGCAGCCAATAAAGCAGCGGACTTTTATCGCTGGCAGCAACGGGACGATTCGTCATCAAATTCCTATTTGTACGTTCGGGCCGATTATACACTTCACAAACTAGCCTTAGCCGATATTCTGCTTATCGAAGGACTGGACGATTACCTGAAAATTCATCTTGACCCCAACAGTCCGAATGGCCCCCACCCCATCGTTACCCGAATGACGATGAAAGCTATGCAGGAACGTCTGGCCAATTCCAACTTCGTGCGTGTGCATCGGTCATATATTGTGCCCCTAAATCGTATCGAAGCAGTTCGCCATAAAACCCTCTTCATTGCCGATCGGGAAGTTCCGATTGGAGCCAGTTACGAATCTGATTTTATACATCGATTCGGGAAGTAAGGCCGGTTCGATGGTCCATTCACCGACACATTTTGTCTGTTTACCTACAAGTTGACCCCTCGTGCAACGAAATAAGGCATTTGGGCGATAATAGATTTAGAAAGCAAAAAACATCTAATCTATTTCCCAAAAAGCAAAATTATGTTTGGCTCAAGCACGTCTATGATCCTTCTTACCCTGAGCACTACACTTATCTTTTTTGGGCAAAAAACCCCTCCTGTGCTAGCTCATGGCTTAGGTCAAGGCACGTGGGAATTAAAAAAGGCTACCCGCAACGTTTTCAGCCCTACCTATCAGACATCTTTAGATTAATGTGTTGCCGACCTCAATCGTTTGCTATTAACTCTTCTTATTTCTTACCCAGACTAGTAATTTACCCAATGGAACGTAAAGAATTTTTGAAACGAGGTTTCGGAAGCCTGTTAGGCATAGCCACTGTTGTACCGCTGGTTGGTGGATGTTCTAAAACGGAAATTGACCCAACAACCACTACCGGAACGACGACCTCAACCGGATCGACGAATGGTAGTTCGAGCAGCAACTGTTCAGTAACACCATCCGAAACCGAAGGCCCATTTCCCACCAAAAGCCCGGCCAATTTTGTCCGCAAGGATATTCGTGATGACCGCACCGGTGTGGCCTTCACGGTCAATATTACCATCAAAAATGCCAGCAGTAGTTGTGTAGCTTTAGCCGGGGCTTTGGTCGATATCTGGCATTGCGATAAAGATGGCTATTACTCAGAATATGGTGGTACGGGCATGCAAAGCGTGAATTTTACGACGGTCGATTTCTTACGGGGTCGCCAGACAACCGATGCCAATGGGCTGGTTTCGTTCACCTCAATTTTTCCAGGCTGGTATTCAGGTCGTGCACCGCATATTCATGTCCACATTTACAACTCGTCGGGTAAGTCGTTGCTGGTGACTCAGATTGCTTTCCCATACGATATCACAAACACCGTTTATACAACGGCTCAGTCGTATGGCTATACGAAGGGGGGTCAGGATACCAAGAACGAAAACGACAATGTATTTAGCGATGGTTTCACCACTGAACTAGCTACTGTATCTGGTAGTATTTCGGGGGGATACACATTAACCCATACCATCGTAGTAAACGCGTAATACTGTTTTCAGTTTACGGAACAGGATTTATGGTTGACTGGAGATAGCGAATAAGCTCATGGTAGTCAACTGTAAATCCTATTCCATAAACGTCATTTAAAAAACTATGGCTAAGGGGATCATCCGATTATGTTATCGAAAAATCATTGACGCATCATCGCAAAAGCTTTGGGACAAATATGTGTTTGACGATACGTACCAGGAGTTTTTCATGCAGGCTCAATACTATAATCAACAAGGTAAATACAGTACATTTCAGGAGTTGCTGGATAATGTTCCGAATGCCGAACGATTGCATCACCTGACGAGCTCAGCGGCCATTGGCTACATTCGCCAATTGAATCAAGTCATTCCTGATATTGCCAATCAGATCGGAAAGTTATGCCTGCCTTTTTCACAGTTCAACGTTGAAATCGTTCAGTCGCATGTCCAGAAGAAGCCAGAACATCGGATAGCGATCTCATTCTACAGCGATGAGTTGACGTGGATCGACACCATTGATACGATGCTCTTACTGGCTTACGGGCAACAGCAGGAAGCATTGCGTGATGGCAAATTCATTGACACCGATTTGATTAGTCTGCAACCGTATTTGAGTATATCGTCGTATCAGCCAATAGCCTCCCATCCTTTTTTTTGATTCCGGCATCAGCCATTCTTTGTTATGGATACACAAACGCAAGCCCAAATCTTTTTATCGGATCAGCGCGGTTGCTCCCAACTGGATTTCTTCAGGAGTTATCATAGCTTCAACTTTGGTAGCTACAGCGCTGAAAGTCGAGAACCATTTGGCACCATACAGGTCCTGAACGATGATGCATTGATGGCCGGGCACAGCGTCTGTATGCAGCTTGAACGTAACACAGACGTAGTAATCCTCCCATTGGTTGGTGGTCTCGAATACAAAAGTGATGCAGGTAATGGGTTTCTGGATGCTGGTCAGGTGCTGATTCTTTCGCTGGCTGCGAGTATGAAATACGAAATCTGCAATCCATACGAAACCGAAACGATCAACTATCTGGCGATCTGGCTCATCAATCCCTCGGGCAGATCAAGATCGGGATCGCAAATCTATTCATTTGATTTTCAGACAAAGAATAGCCTACTTCCCCTCTTCGACGTTGCCGCCAGTAACTCGTTCAACGATTCTTCTTTCCGGGCTTTTATTGGTCGGTATGGCGGCCGACAAGAAGGCATCTACCCGCTTTATTCAGATCAGCATGACGTTCGGGCAACGGGCGTGTATGTGTTTGTATTAAATGGAGCCTTCGAAGTACAAAACCGACTCCTGCATGAACGCGATGGCCTTGCCCTATTGGATATTCGCCATGGCGAAGTAGCGTTTGAAGCCTTATCAAACGACGCTATGCTTCTCTTACTGGAAGTACCACTGACTGAATCAAGCTACAACTGATAGGATATGTAGCACCGAATCACTCCTGATAAACGAAACACCGACATCGTACAGGTAGAAGCGGTGGCCACTCCGTCGTTGATGGCGGGCTTCCAGTTCAATTTATCGGGTGTCCACTCGGGCATGTTTCGGATTACCTGCTGCACATAACTTCCTACTGCCTGAACCTGCT
Source organism: Spirosoma aerolatum (assembly GCF_002056795.1). Classification (NCBI taxonomy): domain Bacteria; kingdom Pseudomonadati; phylum Bacteroidota; class Cytophagia; order Cytophagales; family Cytophagaceae; genus Spirosoma; species Spirosoma aerolatum. Next base: position 4,039,520 of record NZ_CP020104.1, read on the forward strand.
GCTCAGCATAAGGGGATGTACTCACAGCCACCCCTACCCGAACCACCTGCCCTATTTCATTGATCGAGAGCGTAGCGGTTACCCGCCGGATTCGATCACCATCCACAACTTTTTCCAGATTTTTGGTCAAATAGGCCTGTAGATCTTTAGGATCGCCCAAAAATTTAGCTGACTGATAAAATGGCTCACAACGTTGTTCGGTCCCATCGGGAGCATAACATTTGCTTTTCGACAAGCGGCCAAATCGATAATATTCCCGACGTTTGACGGAGCCATCCTCATAAAACGCCATAAACGGCCCGTGCAGTGCCCCGTCTTTGTATTCACAGCTTACATACACCTTTCCCGACGGGTACATAATTTTGGTGGTCCCGTGATGAATAATTCGACTCAAGCTATCCAGCTGAAAACCATTTGAAAGTGTTTTAGGCAATAGATTGTAGGTATCCATCCGAAACAGTACACCATTCTTCCGGAAGACCTTTACGGTAAAATACTGATTATGCTTCCCGAAATACACAATTTCCTCGTCATATTCAGGATGCACCCGCAGAATGGCCGAATTAGATCTATACTGCACCGAATCGACCTGCGCCAGAACATGCACTGGCAGCCACGTCAAGCCAATCAATAGTATTAAATAGAAGGTGTTCATTCTGTCATTTGCTTCCGCTACCTCCCACAAGCAGTCTTAAGGCCGAATTTAATGACTGCAGGCAACCCATGAAGACTAATCTTCGTTAATTTTCCATGTCTGCTCATTAAAATCTATAGCTTCATGTCCGTTTTTCAGCAAACTATTCACCTCCCAGCCTACTCACGTGGTTTTCATCTGATAACCCGAATTATTGAACGGGAATTTGTCGCCCTGCAATCAATTCGGATGGGCATTCTGCATGTATTTATTCAGCATACATCGGCCAGCCTGACTATCAACGAAAATGCTGACCCAACGGTTCGAGGTGATTTCGAGCGATTCTTTAACAAAGCAGTCCCGGAGAATGAACCATACTACCAACACGATTACGAAGGTTCCGATGATATGCCTGCCCACCTGAAAGCGGCTATGCTTGGGCACTCGGTCACGATTCCGATTACCAACGGACGGCTAAATCTGGGCACATGGCAGGGAATTTATCTAGGTGAACACCGTAACGATGGAGGCCGCCGAACGCTGGTGCTGACCGCCTGGGGCGAATAAATGTTTAGGCTTGTTCTCGCCTGATCGACTCAACAATTTCGATCACTTGCGCAGGTGTATAACCGATTAGCATGGCTAAAAAATCAACGTCTACCCTTCCGTTCGACGCCTGGTAAGCATTCCGAATCACATCGGCAACGGCTTCTGCTCGTCCCTGTTCTAAGCCCTGTTCCAAACCTTTCTGCAGACCTTGCTGTAGACCTTGTTCTAAACCTTTTTGCAGGCCCTGTTTCATGCCTTTTTCGATCCCCGTTTCGATCCAATAATCCAGTACAGTCATTGCCTTGGTTGCTATAGGGGTATTGAGAAATAATTGTTCAATCAGTGTATGCTTGCTAATATCTGTAACACTTGCCAGATAAACGAGTGTTGTCCGCAAAAAATTCTCGCCGTCCCGCGTGTCGACATACTCTGTCAGCCAGTAAAATAGCCGGTCTCCACTGGCTAGTAAAAATCGCTCGTTTTGACGATGCTTCAACAATAAAAGCACAGTTTCCAAAAAGCGACTTTTAAAACTAGCAATCTGGCTATCGGACAACACGGACAAGTCTACCAAATGGTACTGGAACTCTGGAATATATTGCGGCAGGGGCGGTTGAACTTCAGCAAAGTAATCAATCATTGGTTGGTATTGCCAGCGAGCAGTTCCGTGATAGATTACAATCGGTATTCGTATCTTAGGCGGCCGCTTTTGCTTCCGGTCACCTTCCCAACCGTTCAGCAGGTAGCGCAATAACTGCCAATGCGGGTATTTTTCGCGGTAGCTCTTATGCTCCAGAAGCAGCGCAATTTGAACCGTTGTCTGCCCCTGCCCCTGATATGGACAGTCAAACAATAAATCAGCAAAATGCTCCTGTAAAACCTCGTCCACATACGACCCGTTAGCCAATTCAAGAGCAGCCAGGTCCAGCCGTTCAACCAGTTCCGAAGGCAAGACCTGCTCTAGTAAGGCGGCTGTAATGTCTTTGCGGGAAAAACTTTCCTTAAAAAATTTATCGTGGATATTATCAATTGGCATAGGCTAGGTTACAAACAGAATCGTCGGTAAGATACGTGATTCTGTCAACCTTTTCACCGTAAAAGTTGCCATACGGCAGCTACGCTGGTAACGGGCAATTGACAAGCTCGGTTATAGCAGACATACACAGCTGTGTTTCCGTTGATAGAGCCCCGCTGCTCCAGCAAAGGCAAGGTACTTTTATCGACGGTACCACAAATCACTTTGTTGGGATAAAATTCAGCATCTAGCGCTTCCCGATAGACTTCGGCATCTGGGCCAACCACGGCAATTTCAGCCGTAGGTCGGGTACGCATGGCAAATTGAGAAGCCCAATTAGTAAGGTAATCGGCGTTTTGCTGTACTAAAGGCTGCACTCTTCCCAGCATCTGGTCGGCCCGCTCGACATAAGCTGGTCGTTCCAGCAATAGGCTCAAGGTATAAAGATTTTCGACCATCATCGAATTCGAGGAAGGAATCACATTATCGAACAGCTCCTTACGCCGGGCAATGAGTTCTTCGCCATTTTTATCGGTAAAGAAAAACATAGGATCGGGCTCCGTTTCGGCAGTACCGGCATCCGAAAAATTCGCCAGTACATACTGCATCAATTGATCCGCTTCCATTAGCCAGCTTTCGGTGAATGTGGCCTGATAAAGTGCCAGTAATCCATCGATAACGGCAGCATAGTCTTCCAGAAAACCTGCCTGCCGGGCACGGCCTAGTTTATAGGTATGCCATAGTCGACCGTTTCGAGTGTCCCGCATTTTTTTGAGCAGAAAAAACGCCAGCCGGATCGCCAGGGTCAAGAACTCCGGTTCGGCAAAAACCCGGTAAGCAGTCGCCAGCCCCTTCAGCATCAGGCCATTCCACGATGCCAGAATTTTATCGTCCAGGCCGGGCCGTATCCGTTCTTCACGTATCCGCCATAAGCGGGTGTGGGTGGCCGCCAGTCGTAATTCCAGATCGGGCAGCGACCAATCCATTCGCTCCGCAAACGATTCGTCGGTTTCGGTCCGGTGAAGTATGTTACGACCGTGCTCCCAGTTTCCGGCATCGGTCAGGTTATACAATTCTGCAAACCAGTCATACTCGTCGCCCAGTAACTCTTTTAATTCGGGTGTCGTAAAGGTGTAAAATTTACCTTCCATCCCTTCGCTATCGGCATCCAGAGCCGAATAGAAGCCACCTTCTGGGCTCAGAAGTTCACGCTGCGCAAAACTGATAGTCTGATAGACAACATGTCTATAGAGCGGGCTTTTGGTCAGGCTATAGGCTTCAGCATACAACGCCAGCAGTTGCCCATTGTCGTACAACATTTTTTCAAAGTGCGGAGCAAACCAATCGCCATCCGTCGAATACCGGGCAAATCCACCGCCAAGCTGGTCGTATATGCCACCCAGCGCCATTCGATCGAGGGTTAACCGTACCTGATGCAAAGCGGCCTCGTTGCCAGTAGCATCGTAATAGCGCAGCAAAAATCGCCAGACACTGGGCATTGGAAACTTGGGGGCCCGACGCATCCCGCCTTTCTCATCATCGGCCTTGACAGCGACTTTCCGGTATAGGATTTCCAGCAGCTCAGGAGAAAAAAGCGGATCGGCCTGTTTCAATCCATACCGCTCGGCATCGGTTAAATTCAGTTCGGTAGCAAAGCCTTCGGCCGATTTGGACAGATCCTCCCGATGGTCCTGAAACGCCTGTCGAATGCTATCCAGCAGATTGACCCAGTTTCGGGTTGGCAGATATGTAACTCCGTAGAAGGGTTTGGCACCGGGCATCAGAAAAACATTGAGTGGCCAGCCTCCCTGTACGCCCATTGCCTGCACGGCATCCATATAAATGGCATCGACATCCGGACGCTCTTCCCGATCCACTTTAATGCAGACAAAATGCTCGTTCATCACTTGCGCCACCGACTCTTTTTCAAACGACTCGCGCTCCATCACATGGCACCAATGGCAGGCCGAATACCCAATACTGACCAGAATTGGTTTATCTTCTTCCAGGGCTTTGGTAAGCGCTTCATCACCCCATGGATACCAATCGACCGGATTGTTGGCATGTTGAAGCAAATAAGGGCTAGTTTCGTATTGCAGTTGGTTAGGCATAGTATTGGTAGGTCATTTGCTGCGTAGCAAACGACTAGTTAATGTCCATGAATGACAATTTTTTTCGTCTGACTTGTACTGGTGTTCTGAATCCGAAGGAAATACAATCCACTAGGCAAATTGGCTACCTTGAGCACTTCCTTAACACTGTTAACCGCCTGTTTAACGATGGTTTGGCCGTTAGTGTTTACCAGCGTCAGTTCTGTTGACGCAGTAGGCAAGCGCTCAAACGAGACGGTCAGATCGGCCTGTGCCGGATTTGGCGATACTGAAAAAGAAGGCAACGTAGGTTCGACGCCCGTGATTGCCCCCAGATCGAAACGACACAAATACACCTCACGTCCGGTCAATTCAATGGTTTGGCGCCAGGATTTGTAGTTAACCGTCAGACTCGTTTTAGCCCCATCGGCAGCGTATGGATTCTGAGCCGCTATCAGGATTTGATTCCCTTTAACGACTCCCCGCCAAACGGGCAGTTGTTTATCCATCAGATCGCGGGCGGGTGTCTCGATCACCAATTCATACGTGCCCTGAAACATGTCGGCAAAACGCGACAGCCGGTAAAGTCCATGAACAAAATGCTCATAGGCCGCGTAGGTATCGGTACGGGTCGATGCAAAAGTTGGATTTTCCCAAAGCCATAAACCAGCCGCCCCGGAAAAGAACGGGAAGATGGCAGTCGCTTCGGCCATAAAAGGCTGGATAAACTGAAAGGGCGTATTGGAGCTATCATGATACCGCATCCATACCCAGGGTACTACGGGTTTCGTGCTCCAGGCCCGGTTTACTTCTACCTGAAACAGTAGATACGCCAAATAATCCTGCGCAAACGGATTGGGGTAATCGTAATAATAATAGGCTGAAGGGGCAAGAGCGTCCAGTTGGTCATAATACGGCCCGCCAATGCGGCTAAGCGTTGAATCCTGTACCATGTAGTTGGTCAGACTCAGATTCGTTTTCCAGTCCGTCCAACTAAACGTGGGCACATTCACATAGGTGTTCAGAACGGGCGTATCGGCATAACTGGTTACACTGATACCCGTCAGGTCGGCATGCTGGCGAACATACCGAGCACTCTCGGCATACAGGTTTCGCATTGCCTTTTTATACGCTGCAATAAAATCAGCATCCGAAAGGGTACGGTATGTAGCAGGAACGCGGGTATCGGTTTTAAGCCGTAGTATCCGGGCGTCGGTTTCCTGAAATCGCTCAATGTCCAATGCTAACCGGCTAACCGGAAGGATGTACAAACCGGCCGCGTTTTTCCGCCCACCCGACAACCCCGACAGATAGGCATCCCACTTGGCCCGGTAGGCCGTCAGATCATTCCCCCAGGGGCTTTCAATCGTTTCCCAGGGTTGGTTCAGTCCCGTTGCCACACCATAATAAACCGTAGCCCGTTGGGGAGGCTTCACCAATGAGCCATATTCCGAATCCTTCACATCGACCAGATGACTAAATCCGTGCCGCAAAGGACTGGCCTGAGTATCGGCAAATCGGGGGCCACCGTAAATAATCGGAAACGGGAGACTGAAGTCTGGAAATTTACTCCATTCGATCAGATTTGACTGGCTTACGGGGGTAAACGTCAGCCGATCGGCACACAGTTGCTGGGCCATTAGCCGGGCTTGTGCTGTTAGCCAGAATACGATCAGAAAAAAACCAAATGGAAGCCGCATCGCTTGAAATTTGGGCAAAACTACAGAATTTTAAGGGCGCAACGTGTCCCGGTTCATAAACGATACGTCAGCAATTCCCGTTATTAGTCCGAAACAATCCGACAAATCAATCCGATCGAATGAAGCATACAACCCGATTTCTCCTCGTGTTTACAGTTCTTTTAGGCGCTGTAGCAGGTTGCAAAAAAGACGATGGTACCACGCCCGTTGTCACAACAGCTTCACAAACCGATCTGTTGATTGCCAACAACTGGCGAACAGTACGGGTAACCGACACAAATAGTCAGGAAATCAACAAAAGTCGTCTGAATCTGGCGACTCAAATATTGTATGACCTGAACATGCAATTTCGGAACAACGGTACCGTACGGGCCCTCGATCCCAAGCAATCGAATCTGGTCATCAACAACGGCACCTGGAAACTGGCCACCGATAACAAGTCGATCGATGTAGTAGTAACGGGTTTTAGTGGAAACTTCCCCATCGTCCAGCTTACAAAAAATAAACTCATCCTTCGCCAGCGGGCTCCCGTCGATGGGAAAGACGCCGACATCAACCTGGAGTTTGACCCTTCCATTTAATGGAGCGAAAGCGTGAATGAGTGAAAGAGCGAAGCCGTCCGGCAGGTTTTCGCTCTTTCACTCATTCACGCTTTCGCTCTTTCATACTATGAAATTCGAAACCGAACCTGGCTTTTACATCGCGGCTGATGTATATGGAGACCCAGCGAATCCACCCGTTTTGCTCCTTCATGGCGGTGGACAGACCCGGCACTCCTGGGGCGACACGGCTCAATGGCTGGCCGATGCAGGTTTCTATGCCCTTGCACTCGACGCACGGGGTCACGGTGACAGCGACTGGTCGGCAGAGGGACACTATGGTATTGAGTATCTGGCGGCTGACCTGCGGGCTGTCATTGCTCAGCTCGATCAAAAACCGGCTATCGTTGGAGCCTCTATGGGTGGCATGACTGCCCTGATTGCCGAAGGCGAACGTCCGCCCGGTAGTGCATCCATCTGCAAAGCGGTTGTCCTTGTCGATATTGCCCCACGCACGGAGCAGAAGGGTATTGAGCGAATCTTTGCGTTTATGAGTAGTAACCTTGACGGCTTTGCCAGCCTGGATGAAGCTGCCGAAGCCGTAGCGGCTTACCTCCCCCATCGGCCCCGCCCTGCCGATCATAGCCGTTTGGAGAAAAACCTGCGTTTACGCAAAAGCCCGACTGGCGAATGGCGTTACTACTGGCACTGGGACCCAAACATGCTGGCCCTCTGGAAGCAAAACTCAAGCCCTGATCAAAAAACGCAGAACGAAGAACGCCTATACCAGGCTGCTCATAAGCTCACTGTTCCCACACTCATCGTCCGAGGTGGTATGAGCGATGTAGTGAGCGAAAAAATAATGGCCGAATTTCTGGATTCTGTACCGCACGTTCAGAGTGTCAACGTTGCCGAAGCGGGTCATATGGTCGCTGGCGACTCAAATCATGCCTTCACGAAGGCAGTTGTAAATTTTTTAAAGAGCGAAAGCGTGAATGAGTGAAAGAGCGAATTACCTTCGATAAACTTTCGCTCTTTCACTCATTCACGCTTTCGCTCTTTATGTCTAAAAATATCCCCCGTATCCTCACTGCCTGGACGTTTTACGACTGGGCCAATTCAGTGCATTCGCTGGTCATCGTATCCAGTATTTTTCCAGTTTATTTCTCAGCAACGGCGCTCAACGAAACAGGTGGCCCGGTGATTAATTTTCTGGGTATCTCTATCAAAAACTCGGTCCTTTTTTCCTACACCATCTCGGCCGCTTTTCTGTTTACGGCACTCCTTTCACCTATCTGCACCGCCGTTGCCGATTATAGCGGGCGAAAAAAAGCATTCATGAAAGTGTTTTGCTATACAGGAGCCATCAGCTGCAGCCTTTTGTATTTTTTTGTTCGGGAAACCACTACGTTTGCCGTTATCTGCTTCTGGCTCAGCCTGATTGGCTGGAGTGGCAGTATTGTGTTCTATAATTCCTACCTGCCCGATATTGCCAGTGAAGACCAATATGACCGGGTCAGCGCCCGTGGTTTTTCGATGGGGTATCTGGGCAGCGTACTGCTGATGATTTTAAACCTGCTGGTCATCCTGAAACGCGAGTGGTTTGGTAATATTTCCGAAGCGATGGCTTCCCGGATCGCCTTCCTGACGGTTGGCTTGTGGTGGATCGGCTTTGCTCAGATCCCGTTCAGCCGATTGCCCGATGGAACCCGAAAAGCCGTTGGAAAAACTGGAAATTACCTGCTAAATGGCTTTAAAGAACTACGCCATGTATGGGCCGAACTCCAGGGATTACCGTTAGCTAAACGCTTCCTCGTATCGTTTTTTGTGTATAACATGGCTGTTCAGACCGTCATGTACGTAGCGACGATTTTCGGGAGCGACGAGCTGAAATTACCCGGTCAAAGCCTGATTATTACCATTCTGCTCATTCAGTTGGTTGCCATTCCGGGCGCTTACGGCTTTTCGCGGCTTTCCGAACGAATCGGAAACACCTACTCCCTCATGACCGCCGTTGTCATCTGGATTGGGATTTGCGCGGCCGCCTATTTCGTTCAGACTGAATCGCAGTTTTTTATTCTGGCGGGTGTTGTTGGACTAGTGATGGGTGGAATTCAGTCACTATCACGGTCAACCTATTCCAAACTCATCCCGGCCACTACCGATACCGCTTCGTATTTCAGTTTCTACGACGTGACAGAGAAAACCTCTATCGTATTTGGTACGCTGGTGTATGGACTGATCGAGCAGCTAACGGGTAGTATGCGAAACAGCGTATTGGCGCTGCTGGTGCTGTTTGTGGTTGGGTTTATGCTTTTGTGGCGGATTCCATCACAAAAAATTTACCATGCCCATTTGGAAACAGAAGAAGTTTTGTAAGTTTGCAACCCCGAAAGGGAGCAAAGGAGGTTAGCTCAGTTGGTTCAGAGCGCTGCTTTGACAGAGCAGAGGTCAGCGGTTCGAGCCCGCTACTTCCTACCGATAAAAAGAGGCATCAATCAGTCTAAACGCTGGAATGCCTCTTTTTTTATTGCCCATAGATTATCGAAAATCCATTACCTTTCTGCATGCAACACCTGGAATTTGAACCACCCGAAGCGCTACGGGATACCATAAAGTGCTTTTGGTACAATCAACGAGACTTTGGCGAGCAACTGTCGGGGTTCAAGGTCGTACCAGATGGCTATGCTGAAATCATCTTTCACTTCGGAAGCGGCTGTAGTATTTCGAGCAATGGGCACTTGCAGCCCTTGGCGTCACCGTTTATGGTGGGGCTGCTCAATCAGCCTGCTGTTTTCTACGCAAAAAATCGGTTGGAAATCCTGGCAATCCGGTGCTTTCCCTGGACTGTGTTTGATTTACTTGGCCTGCCTGCTGGTAAAGATGGCGTACGAATGTTTGAGCACCCTATTGCTCAGCTTCACCCATCGCTGGCAGCGTTGATTCACGCTGGCAAGGTCATGAATGCGTTGGATCAGCTAACGCAGTTTTTTCTGAATACCCGAATGGCAATTGCTACTGATCGTATGGTTGCCAAAGCGGGATCAGCGATGCGAGCGGCCAACGGCACGCTACCAGTGAGTCAGGTGGCCGAAGCAGCACATGCAACCGTTCGGACGTTGGAACGGAAGTTCAAACAATCATCGGGCTATGCAGTCAAAGACGTGTCGGGGCTTATTCGTTTCGAGCAGGTCCGCAATCAGTTATGGCTCGATCCAGAAGTTAACCTGGCTGGTCTAGCCTATGAGCTGGGGTATACGGACCAATCTCATTTAAGCCGTGAATTCAAACGCTATAGTGGAACGACCCCAGCAGCTTTCGCCCGAAAAGCCCGGCAAGACAAACAAGCTGTAAACGGTGATTTTGTCGCGTTTATACAAGCCTGACATACGAGCAGACCTGAATTTTGTGCTGTCAAACACGCTCGATGATCGAGGCAACTGAACGCATGAAATACCCACGAAAAGAGTCCACATACGATGTCCTTATTTCCGGTGCAGGCCCGGTAGGTCTATTCCTTGCCTGCGAACTAGCCCTGGCCAACTGCTCTGTCCTGATACTGGAAAAGGCAGCGACTCCACATTTACCCCTAAAGCAACTTCCTTTTGGCATACGGGGGCTATCGGCACCCACTATTGATGCCCTTTACCGCCGTGGGTTACTGCAGGAGCTCGCTATCCACAAACGGCTTAAAAATCCCCACCAACACGCTGGGCAGGGTGCTCGTCGGCAGGTAGGGCACTTCGCTGGCATTCCATTTTATGACGGGGATATTGATGCGTCACAATGGTCTTATCGCCTGCCTGGTTCGACGGCAACCAGTTTAATTTCTGAAATTGATGAACTTGAAACGGTACTGACCCGCCGGGCACTCGCCCTGGGCGTAGCGATTAAGCGTGGGCTTGCGGTTACTGGATTTGAACAAACCGAAGATGAGGTAATTGTCCAATCCGGTGAGCAATCGTTCCGAAGTACATGGCTGGTGGGCTGCGATGGTAGCCGTAGTGTTGTCCGCAAGTTAGGTGGCTTTGTATTCGCTGGTACCGAGCCGGAATTTACGGGTTACACGACCCAAATCGACATTACCGATCCCGAGAAACTAAAACCAGGCCGAAACCTGACCCCAACGGGTATGTATCTGCAATCGCAGCCTGGTTACGTGATGATACAAGAGTTTGATGGTGGCGCATTTCATGATTCAGGAATGCCTATCACACGGGAGCACGTACAGGACGTACTGCGTCGGGTCTCGAATACCGATGTTACAATTACCACCCTGCATGTTGCAACCACCTGGACTGATCGGGCGCGGCAGGCCACAACCTATCGAAACGGTCGGGTTTTATTAGCTGGCGATGCCGCGCACATTCACTCGCCCCTGGGAGGTCAGGGGCTTAATCTTGGGCTGGGCGATGCCATGAACCTGGGCTGGAAACTGGCGGCTACCATCCAGAACAGAGCACCACAAGGCTTGCTGGATAGTTACAATACCGAACGACACCCTATTGGGACGCAGGTTCTGGACTGGTCGCGCGCGCAGGTTGCGATCATGAAACCGACCCCAGGTGCCCGTGCGCTCAATGCTATTTTCCGCGATCTGATGAAAACGTCCGATGTGGCCACCTATATGGCGGGACGCGTGTGGGGAGTTCATACCCAGTATGATCTTGGCGGCAATCACCCCCTGATCGGCCACAGTATCCCCAACTTTACCTTCGAAAATGGTACGACGATTGGCGACATGATGCACAGTGGTCGGGGTATACTGCTCGATTTCGAGGGCAATGTATCTCTCAAAACGTTGGCAAGTACATATAGCCACTCATTGACCTACATTTCGGAACAGACGACTAACCAACTGGGCGTACAGGCCGTACTGATTCGACCCGACGGGATTGTTGCCTGGGCTTCTGACAATACTCCGGATTACAGCGAACTCTCCGAAGCTATCAACGCCTGGTTTGTTTGACATTCGGGTCTAGACTAGCCTCCACATTACCCCTAATCAATCAAAAAATAGGGCTTTAACCATAAATCGGTACGGTTGCTAACAAATCCATCGGCAAGATGTGATTAGGGAAACGATTACCGTTGCTTTTGACAATAGATCAGTCAGTACATCCCTAAACTCTTGTCAATAGATGAACACAACACGCCGTAATTTTTTACGAAACTCAGCCGCTGCCACGGGAGCCGGGCTGATTAGTCTCCCCTCCGTTGAAGCCATTGCCAGTCAGCGTCGCCAGGTTGCCGCAAACGAAAAACTCCAGATTGGTGTAATCGGTTGCAACGGCATGGGCTGGTCAGATCTTCGTTCCCACTTACTCCAGAGCGATGTCGAATGTATAGCCCTGGCCGATGTGGACCAGAGTGTGCTCGACAAGCGGGCGGCCGATGTCGAAACCATGCAGCATAAACGTCCGCAGTTGTTCAAAGACTATCGGAAAATGCTGGAGAACAAAGACCTCGATGCCGTGATTATCGGTACGCCCGATCACTGGCATTGTATGGCCATGATCGACTCTTTATCGGCAGGCAAACATGTGTACTGCGAAAAGCCACTGGCCAACAGCATTGAAGAGTGTAATCTGATGCTCGCAGCCGCCAAAAAATCCAGTAAGCTTGTGCAGATCGGGCAATGGCAGCGGAGCGGCTCACACTATGCCAAAGCCATTGAATACATTCGCTCGGGCAAACTGGGCAACATCCGACTGGTAAAAGTATGGGCGTATCAGGGCTGGATGAACCCGGTTCCGGTTCGGCCCGATAGTGCTGCTCCGGCGGGTGTCGATTACGATATGTGGCTCGGACCAGCCCCCAAACGGCCGTTCAATCCGAACCGATTTCACTTCAACTTCCGCTGGTTCTGGGATTATGCCGGTGGCCTGATGACCGACTGGGGCGTTCACGAAATCGATATTGCCCTCTTCGCCATGAATGCCAAAGCGCCTAAATCCGTCATGGCCTCGGGTGGAAAACTCGCCTATCCCGACGATGCATCTGAAACGCCCGACACCTTGCAGACGGTGTATGAGTATGATGGCTTCAACATGCTCTGGGAACATGCTACGGGCATCGACGGTGGAAACTACGGCCGAACGGAAGGCATTGCGTTCATCGGCAACAATGCCACGCTGGTACTCAACCGTGATGGCTGGGAGTTATTGCCCGAAACCGAAACGAAGAACGGCATCAAAGTGTACAAGGTTGAAGACATTCCCAAACAGGCACGTAATGGCGATTACCTCAATGAGCACACCAAAAACTTTGTACAGGCTATAAAAGCCAATGATCCGGCCATGCTGAAATGCGGCATCGAAACAGGTAGCATTGCAGCTATCAACGCGCACATGGGCAACATTGCCTACAAAACCGGTCGTAAAGTGTACTGGGACGCTGCCACAAAAGGGTTTAAAAACGATCCTCAGGCCAACGCCCTGATTGCTGCCCATTACCACAACGGCTGGAAATTACCAGTTGTGTAATGCCTCTGGACGGACGTGTTATCTAATAATATCGGCCAATTTTTTCGACAATCTTTCTCTTCATTTCGGCGGGGTCGATGCTGCCCTGATGCCGATAGACTACTTTTCCGCCAGGCTCAATCAGCAGTGTGTAGGGCAAAGCGCCCTGCCACTGCGGATCGAGGGTTTCGATGAGCTTGTATTTGTCAGTGGAGTTGAATAAATAGTTTTTACTGGATGCCTGTAGACGTTTTAGTGTCGCCAGCGCTTTGTCCTTTTTATCGGGTACATCGGCACTCAGGGTGATAAACTCAAACTCCCGGTTACGGTACATCCGGTTCATGTTCACAAACTCAGGCAGTTCGGTGATGCAGGGGCCACACCAGGTTGCCCATACATTAATGAGCCGCACTTTGTCTGTTTTGTTGGCTAGCAGTGCTTTTAGGCTATCTTCACCAATCAGGCTCAGGTCGACGGGTTCTTTGGCCCATATCGATGGGGCTTTTTTAGCCCAGTCGCTCTTTTCCATCCATTTTATGGAACAGCCAAAGGTCTTGGTTTTGGCAACGGCTACTGGTTTGCCTGCCAATACAGCATCCAGAGCCGCCCGAATATCCTCAGCATTGGCCGAACCCGGCTTTTCGGAGCCATCTAAGCGACCAGTATACCGGAGTTTTCGCTGCGCATCAAACACAAAGGCATGGGGTGTGGCAACGGGCCCGTACTGCCGCGATATTTTTTCGGTCTCTCCATCGAACAAATACGGGAAATTATATTTTTTGTCCTTACTCCGAAGTTTCATCTCGGCAAAACTATCGCCCATGTCGGTATACCCCATTTCGTCCAATGAAACAGCCGCTGGATAATTCGGAGAAATAGCCACCACCGCTACGCCTTTCCCTTTGTAATCTGCGGTAAGGGCTTTCAGTCGATCTTCGTAAGCTTGTGCGGTTGGGCAATGATTACAGGTAAATACAATGACCAGCACCTTCGCAGTGGCAAAACTTTTTAGTGTGTATAGTTTACCATCGACACCGGGCAAATTAAAATCAGGAGCCGAAGCGCCAATTTCCAGTGTGGGCGGTCCATCACCATCTGCAAAACTGTGGTCTGTCACAGCCACCAGCAGCCAGACCAGGAGAGCTATCTTTAGAGGAACAAATCGAATTAGGGATTGCATAGGGTTTTACGAGAAGAGGTTGGTATTTATTCATCTGTAACTTGCCAAAGACCTGTTTTTTACGTAATTACTTACGAACCAACTTTTTATAGTTTTTTTTTAATCAGTTAATTTTCCGCTTCTACGTACCTTTCAGGAAGCCCTGCTTTGATATTGAGTTTTTATGCCTGCGATCTATAAAAAACGACTTGGCCTGTTCCGCAATCCGGCGGTTCAGCGGGAGTTGGTAACACTCGATCCCGTCCGCGATCACCAGCGAATCGTTCACCTGCTAACCGCTTACGAATTTCCATTCGATATAGCCCGTGCGCTCGAACTGGCTTTGTTTCATACCTACACCAGCCCCAGGGTATCGGGCTTACTGGCTCGGACAGGCGAGTTTGAGCATCATGGACAAAAACGGTACGACGATACCAGTCGGCCGATTTCGGAGTTCTTAGAATCGGGGTACGACAGCGAAAAGGGGTTACGGGCCATTGCCCACATGAATAAAATTCACGGCCATTACCGCATCGATAACGCAGATTTTCTGTTTGTGCTGGCCACATTCGTTTTCTACCCTATCGACTGGCTCAGAAACTATGGCTGGCGGAAGCTTACTTCTGCGGAAGAACAAGCCCTGTTTTATTTTTTCCGCGAAGTGGGGCGACGCATGCAATTAACTGACTTACCTGATAATCTGGCCGACTTCCAGACGTTTGTAGCCGAGTACGAAGCCCGCTATTTCCGGTACACAGAGAGCAACCGAAAAATTACCAATGCCACTGTCCGAATTGTTCAGGGCTGGTTTCCGGGCTTTTTGCATGGGCTGGTACAACCCACTTTTGCCGCGCTTATCTCCGATAAACTACGAACAGCATTTGGCTACGAGCGCCCAGCAGGCTGGTTCACAGCCTTAGTGAACAGCGCTTTATGCCTGCGAAAATGGCCCCTGCGCTGGATAACCTTTAAGCCCTATCCTGCCCTGATTCCCAATACGTCGTTCCGATATTACCCCGCCGGACCCCCAACAATTGAAGCCGTAGGCCCAACGAATCTGATCGACAAACCGCACTCTCCATCCGCTTAACCCTTTGTGCCGATAATGGCAATTAGTCGATGAACCGTCAAACATTTTTATCTGTACTGGGATTAGCCTCTTTACGATCGTCCCTGACTCAACCCGACGACCAGAAACCTATGCTACCCGAAACGTTTGTATTTGCCGACGACGGCAAAATTCCTAACAGCAAATTCCCCCTGCTGGTGTACCGAAATATCTTTACGGAGCGCGGCAATGCAGGCGCAGAGTGGCTCGAAAAGCGATTCGC